>JASLGB010000344.1 GCA_030150315.1 Dokdonella sp.
TGCTCCGGCGCTGGCTGAACCGGCCGCTGCGCAACCACGATCGGTTGCGCCTGCACCAGCAGGCGATCGACGCCTTGCAGGATGCGCGCCGCTTCGAGCCGCTGCGCGAGATCCTGCGTGGCATCGGCGACATCGAACGCATCCTCGCACGCGTGGCGTTGCGCTCGGCGCGACCGCGCGATCTTTCGACCCTGCGCGACGGCCTTGCGCTGGCGCCGCGTCTGGTCGAGGCCTTGAACGGCTGCGACAGCCCGCGGCTGACTGCCTTGCTCGGCGACGTCGGCGATCACGCCGATACCAGCGCGCATCTGGTCGCCGCCGTGGTCGAGACGCCGCCCGTGCTGGCCCGCGACGGCGGCGTGATCCGCCCCGGCTTCGACGCCGAGCTGGATGAGCTGCGCGCGTTGTCGACCAACGCGGACCAGTATCTGGTGGATCTGGAGGAGCGCGAGAAAGCCGCGACCGGCATTCCGACGCTGAAGGTCGGCTACAACAGCGTGCACGGCTACTACATCGAGATCAGCAAGGCGCAGGCCGACAAGGCCCCTACGCACTACACGCGGCGGCAGACGCTGAAAGGCGCCGAGCGCTACATCACCGAGGAACTGAAATCGTTCGAGGACAAGGTGCTGTCCGCGCGCGAACGGTCGCTGATGCGCGAACGGCAGTTGTACGAGGCGCTGCTGGACTTCCTCGCCGAGCGCCTCGCCGCGCTGAAATCCGCGGCGGCGGCCGTGGCCGAACTGGACGTGCTGGCGACGCTGGCCGAACGCGCCGACACGCTGCGCTGGAGCCGCCCCGAGCTGGTCGAGGACAACGGCATCCGCATCGTGCGCGGCCGTCATCCGGTGGTCGAGAAAGTACGCGACGACCCGTTCGAACCGAACGACCTGATGCTGCACGAAGACCGCCGCATGCTGATCGTGACCGGCCCGAACATGGGCGGCAAATCGACCTACATGCGCCAGGCCGCGCTGATCGTGCTGCTGGCCCACGTCGGCAGTTTCGTTCCCGCCGATGCCGCGTCGATCGGCCCGATCGACCGCATCTTCACGCGCATCGGCGCGGGTGACGACCTCGCGCGCGGGCAGTCGACCTTCATGGTCGAAATGAGCGAAACCGCCAACATCCTGCACAACGCGACCGCGTACAGCCTCGTGCTGATGGACGAAGTCGGGCGCGGCACCAGCACCTACGACGGCCTGGCGCTGGCACGCGCCAGCGCCGTCGCCCTGGCCACCACCAACCGTGCCTTCACCCTGTTCGCGACGCACTATTTCGAGCTGACCGAACTGGCGACGGAGATTCCGGGCGTGGCCAACGTGCATCTGGACGCGGTCGAGTACGGCGAGCAGCTGGTCTTCATGCACGCGGTCAAGGAGGGCCCGGCCAACCGCAGCTTCGGCTTGCAGGTCGCCGCATTGGCGGGCTTGCCCAAGGCCGTCATCGCCGACGCACGCACCTATCTGCAAGCGCTGGAACACGGCCGCATCGATGCCGACGCTGCCGCACCGGCCACACGACAGGCGCCGTCACCACAGCTGGGTCTGTTCGCCCCGCCGATGCCGTCGCCGTCCGAAGAAGCGCTGCGCGCGCTCGATCCGGATTCGCTGAGCCCGCGCGAGGCGCTCGACGCGCTCTACCGGTTGAAGAAACTGGTCGTTTGACCTGCGTCAGGGCTTGCGCCGGCGCACAAGGCGAGCATCGCAGCATCACCCATGAGGAGTGTTGCGATGTCCACGACCAAGCGTCTATGGATCGCCCTCGGCAGCCTGTTGGCGGCGACGTTCGCCGTGCTGCTGTGGACGGGGCGAGAGATCTACCAGCAGGCCCCGCCGATACCCGACAAGGTCGTCACGACCAGTGGCGAGGTTCTGTTCTCGCGCGCCGATTTCGATACCGGACGCCAGGTGTGGCAGTCCATCGGCGGCATGCAGCTCGGCTCCATCTGGGGCCACGGTGCGCTGATTGCACCGGACTGGAGCGCGGACTGGCTGCATCGCGAATCCGATGAGCTCTTGAACCTCTGGGCACGCCAGCAAGGCGTGCCGTGGAAAGACCTCGACGAGGAACGGCAGGAGGCACTGAAGGTTCGCCTGCGCAAGGAATTGCGCACCAATACCTACAACCCGGCCGCAGGCACGATCACGGTATCCAGCGATCGCGCGCTGGCCATTTCCAACGTCGCCGCGCATTACGAAAGCCTTTTCAGCAACGATCCGGCGTCGGCAAAGCTGCGTGAAACCTACGCAATGCGCGACAACACCGTCGCCACGGCGGAGCAGCGTCGCCAGATGATGGCGTTCTTCTTCTGGACGTCGTGGGCCGCCGTCACGACACGCCCCGAAGCCAGCATGAGCTACACCAGCAACTGGCCCTACGACCCGGTGGTCGGCAACACACCGACGTCCTCGGCCTTCCTGTGGACCATGTTCAGCGTGCTTTTCATGATCGCCGGCATCGGCTTGCTCGGCTGGCACTACGCGGCGTGGCACTCCAAGGAGCCGCATCTGACGCCGCCGGCTTCCGACCCGCTCGCCAATCTCCCGATCACGCCGTCGATGCGCGCGACCGCCAAGTATTTCTGGGTCGTCATCGCGCTGTTCCTGACGCAGATCCTGCTGGGCGCGATCACCGCGCACTACCAGATCGAGAAGGACTTCTACGGCTTCGAGATCTCCGAATTACTGCCGTATTCGCTGACGCGATCGTGGCATACCGAACTGGCCGTCCTGTGGATCGCGACCGCGTGGCTCGGCACCGGCCTCTACATCGCGCCCGCCGTCTCGCGGCACGAACCGAAGTTCCAGCGTCTTGGCGTGCACCTGCTCTGGGTCTGCCTGCTGGTGATCGTCGTCGGCGCCTTTGCCGGCCAATGGTTCGCGGTGATGCAGAAGCTCGGTCTGGCGAACAATTTCTGGTTCGGGCACCAGGGCTGGGAATACGTCGATCTCGGCCGCTTCTGGCAGATCTTCCTGTTCATCGGCCTGATCCTGTGGCTGGTCCTGATGGGACGCGCGCTGTGGCCGGCACTCCGGCGCAAGGACGACCTCGCGTCGATCGTCGGCCTGCTGTTTCTGTCGACCGTCGCCATCGCCGCATTCTACGGCGCCGGCCTGATGTGGGGCGAGCACAGCCATCTTGCCGTGGTCGAATACTTGCGCTGGTGGGTCGTGCACCTGTGGGTCGAAGGCTTCTTCGAAGTGTTCGCCGTGGCCGTGATGTCGTTCCTGTTCGTCAAGCTCGGCCTCGTGCGTGCACGCACGGCAACCGTCAACGTGCTGTTCGCCACGTTCGTGTTCATGGCCGGCGGCGTGCTCGGCACCTTCCACCATCTCTACTTTGCGGGCACCACCACGGCGGTGATCGCACTGGGCGCCTCGTTCTCCGCACTGGAGGTCGTGCCGCTGGCGCTGATCGGCATGGAAGCCTACGAAACCTGGACGCATGGCCGCTCCACGCCGTGGATGGCGCGCTACCGCTGGCCGATCATGTTTTTCCTGGCGGTGTCGTTCTGGAACCTCGTCGGCGCCGGACTGTTCGGTTTCCTCATCAACACGCCGCTGGCGCTGTACTACATGCAGGGACTCAACCTGACGCCGCTGCACGGCCATACCGCGCTGTTTGGCGTGTACGGCATGCTCGGTCTCGGCCTGATGCTGTTCTGCCTGCGCGGCCTGAGACCCGACATGCAGTGGAACGACGGCTGGCTGCGCGGCTCGTTCTGGTCGCTCAACGTCGGCCTGTCGCTGATGGCACTGCTGACCCTGCTGCCGCTCGGCGTGTTGCAGCTTTCCGCGGCGCTGGAGAACGGCTACTGGTACGCGCGCTCCGAGCACTTCATGGAACAGGCGATCGTGCATCTGCTGGTGTGGATGCGCGTCCCCGGCGACACGATCTTCGCGGTCGGCGCACTGATGTTCGGCTGGTTCGTGCTGCGCCTGTGGATCGCGCCGAAACGTGCGCAAAAAGCCATCGGCAGCTCCGTGGAGCAAGCCGGCTGACCGGATGAAATCCCGGGCGGTTTGCCTGCAAGGGCGCGGCGACTGCCGCGCCCTTTTTTCCATCCGGAAGATCGCCAGACAAGGGGCGCGATGCCGTCATCCAATCCCTCGCTGCCGTACGCATGCATCGCTCAATCGACGGCCATGCCATGCCGGCTTGACGCGCACCCTGCCAGCGACAACGATCCCATTCCTTCCGCACGATTGCCGGATGCCACCAACCAGGGATGCCGTGATGCGCCGATGGCCTTTCGCCTTGAGTCTTTCCGCCCTTGCAGCCTGCGCGTCGAACACGACGCATGTCGCGACCGACACGAGGTCGGAAGCGAACAACGTTCCGATCGAGCAAGTGTGCGCGCATGCGCAATGCGTCAGCGATGTCCATGTCCGACTCAAGGACAAGGGCGGCAAGTCATTCGAGCGGACATTCGACCGAATGCCAGTGATCCAGCCAGCCGGAGTCTCGGTCTACGCGGGTCAAACGGTGCGCTTCGAGGCCGACGATTCCAAGGGCGAGCTGGTCAACCTGCGTTTGGTCGAATCCGGCGGCGATCCCGCCCGCACGATCGAATTCCGGCTCGAACAGACGCCTGAAGGCAGCATGATTGTGGTGACGAAAAAGCCCGTTCCCGCGGCCGCTGAAGATCCGCATGGGCATGATGCCGCTCGACAGCGACCGGCTGTTGAAGACGTCGAGTTGCCCGGTCATCGCCAACGGCCAAGGCTTCGAGCTTTGGCCGTATCCGATCTTCCAGGTCTTTCTCGCCGCCCTCAGCCTGCTGCCCGATTCATCCGCGATGCGTTGCGAACAAGTCGTGCCGCGACAGGTCGCCGGCTTGCGATGACGCATGCCGGCGGCGCGCAAGACCGGTTCAGCGGGAAGCCCGTTCAAACACGCGTTTGCCACCGACCCACGTCTCCAGCACCCGGGTTGACCAAAGGTGTGCGGGCTTGTCCTTGAAGAGATCGTGGTCGACCAGGATGAAGTCGGCGTACTTGCCGGGCTCGAGCGTGCCGAGAGTCTTCTCGGCATGGCCGGCATACGCGGCGTCCAGCGTGAACGCGCGCAGCGCCTCGACCAGGGTCATGTCCTGCTGCGGATACCAGCCGCCGGCCGGCTTGCCTTCCTGGTCCTGTCGCGTGACGGCCGAGTACAGGCCGTAGAACGGATTGGGTGATTCCACCGGGAAATCCGATCCGGCGGCGACGACCGTGCCCTGCTTCAGGAAGGTGCGCCAGGCATAGGCGCCCTTCATGCGTGCTTTGCCGAGCCGATCCTCGGCCATGTTCATGTCCGAGGTGGCGTGCGTCGGCTGCATCGAGGCGATCAGGTCCAGCGTGCGGAAGCGCGGGATGTCCTTCGGATCGACGATCTGCGCGTGCTCGATGCGGTTGCGCAGATTCTTGCCGCCCTGCTGCGCATAGACCTTGGCGAAGGCGTCCAGCACTTCGCGGTTGGCGGCATCGCCGATCGCGTGCACGCCGACCTGATAGCCCTTGCCGATGGCCTTGGCGATCATCGCGGTCAGCGCTT
>JASLGB010000345.1 GCA_030150315.1 Dokdonella sp.
CACGAATCGTCCGCTGCTGACCTGCGACGTGTGGGAACACGCGTACTACATCGACTACCGCAACGCGCGCCCGAAGTACGTCGAGGCCTTCTGGAGCCTGGTCAACTGGGACTTTGCGGCCAGCCAGATGGCGTAAGAGCCAGGCCGCGCGGAGACCTCTTCCGCGTCTTGGCCCAGGCCTCAGACTGCATCGAAAAGGCTGCCCGCAAGGGCAGCCTTTTTCTATTCCTTCGACTGCTGCGCGCGCAGGCTGCCGAGCACCGCCAGCACTGGCGCGACCTGCGTCTCGCGCCCAAGCGCAGCCCCGAGGCGCGCAAGGCGCTCGTGCATTTCCGCCGCATCCTCGGCGCAGATCGTCGCGTGGCCGACCTTGCGCCCGGCGCGCGATGTCTTGCCGTAGTCGTGCCAATGCGCGCGCGGCTCGGCCAGCACAGGGTTGGCCGGCGGCAGCTCGCCAACCCAGTTGAGCATGACATTGCAGCCCAGCGCGCGAGTGTCGCCCAGCGGCAGGCCGAGCACGGCGCGGACATGGTTTTCGAACTGGCTCGCCGGAGCCCCTTCGATGGTCCAGTGCCCGGAGTTGTGCACGCGCGGCGCCATCTCGTTGCCCAGCAGGCGATCGCCCACGACAAACAGCTCAAGCGCAAAGACGCCCACATAATCAAGCTCTTCCGCCACGCGCTGCGCATGCGCGCAGGCGAGTGGCGCCAAGGCCTCGCTGTTCGGTGCCGGCGCAAGACTGGCCGAAAGGATGCCGTCGGCATGCCAGTTCTGCGTCAACGGATAGGTGCGGAACTCGCCCTCGCGCGAACGCACCGCCACCACGGACAGCTCGCGATCAAACGGCACAAAGGCCTCGAGGATCGAAGGCGTGCCGCCCAGCGCGGCCCATGCCTCATCGACATCGGCCGGCGACTTCAGCCGGAACTGCCCCTTGCCGTCGTACCCGAGGCGGCGTGTCTTGAGGATGGAGGGCGTACCGATGCGCTCGACCGCGCGCGCCAGTTCGTCGCGGCTGTCCACGGCGGCGAACGCGGGCGTCTCAAGGCCGATGCGCCCGAACAAGGTCTTTTCCTCGAGCCGATCCTGCGAGGTCGCCAACGCACGCGGATTCGGAAAAACGGGAACGTGCGCAGTCAGCCACTGCGCAGTCTCCGCAGGCACGTTCTCGAAGTCGAACGTGGCCACGTCGACACGCGCAGCGAAGTCGGCAAGCCGGTCGAACTCACGCCAGTCCGCGCGCAGCAGAGGCGCGACCTGACTGGCGCAGGCATCCTCGGCACTGTCGACAACGAGAAAACGCAAGCCAAGCGGTGCGCCCGCAAGAGCGAGCATGCGGGCGAGCTGGCCGCCGCCGAGAATACCTATCGTCTGCATGGGCGGATCGACTCAAACGTCTTGCTGGAAATTCGGGCAATGCCATGCAGCACGACGACGTGCCTGGCAATTGGCAGCAGGTGAAAGGGCGGCCGAATCGCGGCCCGCGCCATGGATCCGCACAATTGGCGCGGATCCCGTCACCGCCTGCGGGAAAGGCATGATCGAAGCCCCCCGCATGCTCATGCGGACTCGCGCGGATCGGGGTTGGCAAGCACTGTATCGGTTTGCTCGCGCCGGAACGCATCCAGCCGCGCCGCAATGGCGGCATCGGCATTGGCCAAGATCGCCGCCGCGCAGAGCGCGGCGTTGACTGCCCCGGCGCGACCAATCGCAAACGTTGCCACGGGAATGCCGGCCGGCATCTGCACGATCGACAGCAGGGAGTCCATGCCGTTGAGCGCCTGCGACTGCACCGGAACGCCAAGCACCGGAACACGGGTCTTGGCCGCAAGCATGCCCGGCAGGTGGGCCGCACCGCCGGCGCCGGCAATGATGGCGGCAAGGCCGCGCGTCACCGCCTGCTCGGCATACTGGAACAACAGGTCGGGCGTGCGATGGGCGGAAACAACGCGCACCTCGTGCGCGATATCGAGCCGCTGCAGTGTTTCCACTGCGTGGCGCATCGTCTCCCAGTCCGACCGGGAGCCCATGACGACTCCAATTGCGGGACGTTGTGTCATTGGCCGTGGCACGTGCAAATCGCTATTGTACGCACATCCTCCCGGCGTTCGCCGGGATCATCCGGACTCCGATGGACAAGCGACTGCTCGATATCCTCTGCTGCCCGCTGACCAAGGCTCCGCTCTCCCTGCTCGATGAAACCGATCTCGCCGCACTGAATCAGGCGATTGCCGCCGGCGGCGTTCGGAAGCGGGATGGCGACACGGTCACGCAGCCCCTTTCCGCCGGCCTGGTCACGCGCGACGGCGGCATCATCTATCGCCTCGACGACGACATTCCGGTCATGCTGGCCGACGAATCGATTTCCACCGCGCAGTTGCAGGACTTCCCGCACGTGTGAAGCGTCGCGTTTCTTGCGACTTTTTCACGCTCCGATGAGCCATACTCACTAGAACTCTGCTTCGCGCCGACATGAGGACGTCGGATACGGCCCTGGAACCGCGAAATGACTTCAGCCAAAGAACCGCAGAACGTCGTCGACCTGCAACAGCGCCAGTTCACCGCCTCCAGCAGCGGTGACCGCCTCGGCGAACTGCTGAAGCTGGTGCGCGGGATCGCACTAAAGCGCATAAACCATCTCGTCGGCACCTTGTTCGAAAACGTCGACGATGCGCTGTTCGATCTCGCCGAGCGCGCCGGCAGCAATGCGGTGCAGACCGAGTACTTCGACGGCATGCGCGAAGTGCGAAAGAAGCGCCAGCTGGTCGAGCGCCTGTTCCAGGAGCAAGCGACCAAGGCATTCACGGATTTCGCCGACGGCAAGCTGGGCACGGCCCGCCCCGAAGTGGCGCCGCAATCGCCCAACGGTGGTCTGTCTCTGGTCGACGACCAGGAGCTGGAAGAATCCCTGGCCGTCACCAGCATGGTCGCCAAGGCCGAGAACCGCCTGACGCGCGCGATGTTCCAGCTCAACCAGCGACTGTCGGTGATCATCGGCGGCGGCAAGGTCGAAGACGGGAACAATCCGATCGGCCCGGCCGCACTCGGGCAGGCATTCCGCGCTGCGGTGCGCGAGTTCGAGGTCAACGTCCAGGTCAAGCTGATCGTCTACAAGCTGTTCGATCGCTACGTCATGTCCGGCCTGGAGCCGATCTACGACGAAGTGAACGTCGAGTTGATTCGCGCAGGCGTGCTGCCCCAGGTACGGCACTCCATGCCGCAGGGCGCGCGCAACCCGAATCCGGTACATCACAGCCTGCCGCCCGGCGCGGCGCAGGGCATTGGCGACGTACCAACGGAGAACTACGCCGGCGGCGCCTACGATGCCGCCAGCGACCTCCAGGCGGAACTGTACGGAACCCTGCGCTCGCTGCTCGCCAGCCGGCGCGACACCAGCGATTTCGTGCCTGCGGCCGGCAGCGCTGGTGCCACAGCGCCGGGCCTCAGCCCGACCGATTTGCTCAGCGCCCTGACCATCCTGCAGAACCAGTCGATGGCGGCGCGCGCACAAGCCGACAGCACCACCGACGCGGTCCAGGCCGTGCAGCAGATCAAGCGCGAACTGCTGGAGCAGGTGAACCGCCTTTCCGAGGACGCCAAGGACCGCCGCGTTTCCAGCGCCGACGAAGACACGATCGACCTCGTCGGCATGCTGTTCGAGTACATCCTGCAGGACCGCAACCTGCCGGCGCAGGTGCAGGCCTTGCTCGGCCGCATGCAGATTCCGTATCTGAAGGTCGCGATTCTCGACAAGCACCTGTTCGCGCAGAAGACCCATCCCGCGCGCCGCCTGCTCGACTGCCTTGCCGAGGCCGGCAAGAGCTGGTCCGAGGAGTCGGATCGCGACCATCGCCTGTTCGACCGCATCAAGGCCGCGGTGGACCGCGTGCTGAACGACTTCGACGACGACGTCGGCGTGTTCGAGCGCGAGCTCGCCTCGTTCAGCGACTTCATCGAGCAGCACCACAAGCGCTCCGAACTTGCCGAGCAGCGCGCCGCAGATGCGACGCGTGGCCGCGAGAAGCTGCAGGAGGCGCGCCGGATCTCCGCCCGCGAGATCCTCAAGCGAATCGAGAACCGCAATCTCGCGCCGGTGATCCACAGCGTCCTGTCGCGCCCGTGGGCGAACTACCTGGTGCTGATCCTGCTTCGCCAGGGCGAGGATTCGGACGAGTGGAAGAACGCGCTGCGCTTCGCCGACGAATTCGTCTGGAGCGCCCAGCCCAAAACCAGCGAGAGTGAGCACACGCGCCTGCGCGCCCTGCTCCCGCAGCTGGAGAAAGCACTGCGCCACGGACTGGCGACGGTCGCCTACCACGACAGCGACGTGCGCCAGTTGATGCAGGAACTGGCGCAGTTCTACCGCCGCATCCTCGACGGCCAGTCGGTGGAAACGCGCAGCGCGAAGGAAGTCATCGAAGGCAATGTCGCGCCGCCTGCCAACGGCGCACAGGATGCGATCGGTGCGCCGCTGGACTCGAGCACTTCGGCGGTCGTGGTGCAGAGCCCGGTCGAGGAAGTGGTGCTCAGCACGGACACGGCCGACGCGGAAGCCCCCGCCGAGCTGCCCTCCGCCGACGACGAATACGTGCGCATCGTTCGCGAACTGAAGGTAGGAACCTGGATCGAGTTCCTCGGCGAGGACGAGCAACGCGAACGCGCCAAGCTGTCCTGGATCAGCCCGATCAGCTCCAAGTACCTGTTCGTCAACCGGCGCGGCCTGAAGGTCTGCGACAAGACCGTGGCAGCGCTGGCCGTCGAGCTGCGTCGCGGCAGCGCGATCGTGCTGGAGGAAGTGCCGCTGTTCGACCGCGCTCTCGATGCGATTGTCGCTCGCCTGCGCAGCACCCACGACACGCCCGGCAGCGACGCCGCGGGCTGAGCCCGGCCTCGTTCCCGCCGGCGCGGATTCCCCCGCGCCGGACTGCTATGCTCGCTCGCCCTACCCTGCTGTGAGCGACGTCTTGAACTCCAATTCGCCGAGCCTCCCATCGCGGGAAACGATCGAAGACGATGTCCGCCGCGCGCTTGCCGAAGACATCGGCAGCGGCGACGTCACCGCCGACTTGTTGCCTGCCCAGGCGCGTGCGCGCGGGCGCGTGATCACACGCGAAGCGGCCGTGCTGTGCGGAACCGCCTGGTTCGATGAGTGCTTCCGCCAGGTCGATCCGGACGTCCGCGTGGAATGGAACGCAGCGGACGGCGAGCGCGTCGCCGCCGGTGCACCGCTTTGCCGCATCGAAGGGGCCGCGCGCAGCCTGGTCACGGCGGAGCGCTCGGCGCTGAACTTCCTCCAGGCCCTGTCCGGCACGGCGACCGCGACAGCCGCCTACGTGGATGCCGTGCGCGATACGCGCACGGCCATCCTCGATACGCGCAAGACCCTTCCCGGCCTGCGCCTGGCGCAGAAGTACGCTGTCCGAGTCGGCGGCGCGCAGAACCACCGCATCGGCCTGTTCGACGCAATCCTCATCAAGGAAAACCACATCGCCGCGGCAGGCTCGATCGCCGCTGCCGTGCAGCGCGCCCGCGCGCTGCACCCGAGGTTACTGGTGGAAACGGAAGTGGAGACGTTCCCGGAATTGCGTGAGGCACTCGACGCCAGGGCCGACCGCATCATGCTCGACGAATTCGAACTGCACGAGCTGGCCCAGGCGGTCGCCGAAGTCGGCGGACGCATTCCACTGGAGGTATCCGGCTCGGTCGCCCTCGATCGCGTTCGTGCCATTGCCGAGACCGGCGTGGATTACATCTCGATCGGCGCCCTCACCAAGCACGTGCGCGCCGTGGATCTTTCCATGCGCATCGAAATCTCCACGTCCTGACAGGGGAGACCGGACCTCATGCTCGGCACCTGGATTCTTCTCGTCACCGTTGCGCTCGTCATCTGGATGTGGATGGACGCGTTGCGCGCGCGGGAGATCGCGATCCACCATGGCCGCGTGCTGTGCAAGGAAGCGGGCGTGCAGCTGCTGGATCAAAGCGTCTCGCTGAAACGCCTGCGCATTGCACGGCGCGACGGCTTGCCGACGCTGATCCGTCGATACCAGCTGGAAATCAGCATCGATGGCAGCGACCGTCATCGCGGCCATCTCGATCTGGCCGCACATCGACTCGAATCGTGGAGCCTGCCGCTGATCAACAACGAGCCGGCCGCGTCGCTACCCGCCCGCCCGGATTACCTGCGCATCGTCGAATAGACCTGCGCGGCAACGCGCGGGCCGGATCCGATGGCTACTTGACCACGCGCAGGTGCGGCCGCTTCGGCGGCGCATCGGGTGCCGGATCGGGCGCGGGCGGCGGCCCTG
>JASLGB010000365.1 GCA_030150315.1 Dokdonella sp.
CTCGCGCAGGTACTCCGGGCAGCCGAAGCGCGGGCCGAAACCGAACTCGCGCGTCGACATCGCGTAGGGCTTGCCGGTCTCGTCCATGCCCATTTTCGAGGCGTGGTAGTAGTGCCCGGTTTGAATGGGAAGGTAGGGCTCGCGTCCATCGAACACCCACCAGTGGGATGAGTCCTTGAAATCCAGCCAGCAGCCATCTCCCTTGGTGCCGGCTGAATCAAAATTTGGCGCAATCCCCGCGGCGGCAAGAATGTCCGACGCCATCGTGCGGAAGCGCTCGAAATAGGTGTCGCGCACGCCTTCGGCATAGTCGGGAAGCCGGGCATTGCCGGATGCCGGATTTGCCGTCCAGATGACCGATCCATCGGTGATCACTTCCGGCCCCCATTCGGGCTCGGTCGCGCCGGTGGTGCCGCTGGTGGTGCATTTGTAGGTACGACCGGTGCCGGGTGTGATCACCTGATCTTCCGCGACCGCCGACGTCGCGTTCCAGTAGTTGATCTGCGCGCGCCACCAAAGGCCATAGGTGGTGAACGGCGGGCTGGAGTCCGAGCGGATGCCATCGGCCACGGTCACGTTCTGCGTCGTCGGCCACGCCGGCTCCGATGAACCGCTGAGCGGCGTTTCGTTGAGCGCATCCACCGCGTACAGCCACCCGTTGCGCGCTTCCGGGTACACCATGGAGCTGCCGGAATACAGGGTGTTGGACGCCCACGCGCGCGCCGAGTTGGAGATCGCCGCGTTGGCGATCAATTCCATCTCGGTGCACCACGCTTCGAAGGCGTCGTCCCACATACCGTAAGGCGTCTTGCCGATGTTCGTCCACACCACGGTTCCGTCGGTGACGGTCGCGCCCGGCGAGGTCGACCACGCCGGCTCGATGGCGCCGCTGGTGCCGGCCACGGTCACCGCGTAGCGATAGCCATTGCGAGCGGTGGTTTCGATGGCCACGTCAATGGCATACGGCGCGTCGGCCTCCCACGTCGGGTTCTCGCGCTGGCTCGACGCAAAGCGCGCCAGGCAGTCGGCGAAGATCGCCGCGCTACCTTCGATCCAGCGGATATCCACGGGCTCGGCATAGTACGAAGGCGAGGTGTTCGACGCGACGAATTCGCGCACCTTGCCCGTCAGCCGTTGCAGTCGAATCAGGTAGGAAGCGTCGGACACGTCGCCTCCCTCTGGGGTCGTGCCCAGGCAATCGGTGTTAGGTCCACCTTCAAGGTCTCCGGTTGTGCAGGCACAGTCTTCCGGCGGGCGCCGGGCATAGGTAAACGTCCACTCGCCAGCGCGCGCGGCGATGCCCAACCGCGGGCGATCCACGCACAGCGACGGGATGGGCTGGTTCTCGCCGTGGTTGCCGTCCGGCAGGTACTCCACGACCATCATTCCGCTGGTCGCGGACGGGTCCAATTCCGGCAGAGGAATGGTCAGGGTGTATTTGCCATCGGCGTACAGAAGGCCGGTGGTTGCGCGCGCGAGCGGGCCGGAAACATCGCCAAACACGTCCCACTTTTCAGCGCCGGGATGGGATGAGTCCACACACTCGACCGTGAGCGTTTCGGTTGGCGCTGCGCCCAGCGCGGACACGCGCAATTCGGTGCGCGCGATCGGGCCGGTGCCGCTGTTCGTCACGCCCAGCACATAGCTGCGCGTGCGCACGGAAAGCTCCGTCGTACCCTGCCCGCCGGGCAGCCGGTCGTTGACGATCGGGCCATCCACGCGCACCAGCGCCGACGTGTCACGAATCGCGGTCAAGGCGTCGTACAGCGTTACGAGGCCCGCCATGGTTTCCGTGATGCCGCCCTGACTGATGCGCATCGTGCGCGCGCCGGTAATCGCATGCACGCGCGCGCCGCGCGGCACGTCGCGCACCGGCGCAGGCGCGAACGAATACACATAGCGACCATCACGGTAGCGCTTGTACTGGCGGTACACCTGCGGGTCGTTGCCGAAGCGCAGGCGCGGCGCATTCGCAGGAATCGTCCCGGCCGGCTCCAGTACCGCAGCGCCGAAGTTCCAGTGCTCACCGACGACCTCGTTCGCGTCTTGCCGCAGGTCTTCTTGCAAAAACCACTCGGTCGGCGCCGACACGATCGCGGACTGGTCCACGTCGATTGCGATGTCATTGCCCGCCACGCCCGAGGCGCTCGCCACCAGCTGCACGCCCTGGAACGGGGCATAGGCCGAACGCGTGTCGGTGCCGAGGTCTTCAAGGGTGACCGTGACGGTTTGCGGATCGACCGCAGTCGCGGACACGCTCGACATCTCGCCGTTGCCGACGCCGGCAAACACGGGCTGCGACACGCTCACCGAACCGCCCGCCGCATCGACGATCTCGACATCGATCGCCGCGTCGTTCGCGCCGGTGTACGGCCCGGACAAAGACACCACGCCACCGCCCGCCTTTGGCGCGGTGTCGGTGCGATAGATCGCATCGGAGCCGAGCGCGTTGGTACCGGTCAGTGCGGCCTCGCGGACGAGGTTGGTGTCGTTGCCCAGATATCGCATTGCTAATCCTCAAGCCGCCGAACGGCGCAGAAACGGGATGACGTTGTCGGAGCCGCCACCGTCGGGCGACCCGGACGTTGCCAACAGCGCTCGAAACAGATGCACGACGCCCACGTCCGGAATCACCGCATCGACCGCCTCTGCTGCCTCCATCCCCGCGGACAACCCGCTGCACCGCTCCAACACCTCAGCGAGCAGCGCTACCGTCGCAACAAGGTTGAGTTCGATTCCGCCGCCGCCGGCGATCAAGGCGCGCGCCATGTCCACATGCTTGTTGTCGTCCATCACCGGCTCCTCGAATCGATGCGATCGGTTTCTTTCTTGATGTCGCGCGCGAGCTTCTCCAGCGCGTTCCGGTCGCCCGTCAGCAGCACCGCGTTGACGATGACGCTGGCCGATGGTCGCGCGGAACCGCTGCTTTCCTGCGGCGTGCCGCGTGCGGAATCCGGCGAGGCACCGCCGCCGCGCAGTTGTCCGCCGCTGCTGCTTCCACCACCAAGGCCCGATCCGGCCGTTCCGCTACCGCCCTCGGCTTCGCGTCGCTGCGCGCGGAGGTTTTCCAGCTTGAGCTCGTGCAGGCGCTTTTCTGCCTCGATCAACTTGCGCTGCTGATCGAAGGACAGGTCCGCCTCGTTCTGGATATCGCGCATCCGGCGCTCGTGCCGCAGAACTTCGGTCGATTCGTCGTCGCCCTGCATCTGGGCGATCTGGCTGTTGACGTCATCGAGCTGATCCTGAAAGCGGCGAAAGGCCTCGGTCTGCCGCTGCAATTCTTCGTCGACATCGGTCAGCGCATCGCGCACGCGCTGCGCATACTCAGCCGCGCTGATGCTGCCGCGATTGAACAACTCCAGCGCCTCGCGCATCTCGGCGTTCTGCTTTGCCGACAGCAGCACGATGCCACCGAGGGCATCAGCAGTTTGCGCCAGACGCGTGTTGGTGGACGATGCGGACTGGCCGATCTCATCCACAGCGCTGGCAGCGTCTGCCGCGGTCCCGCGCAATCCGGCCGCGGCACCCGAAGTCTGGTCGATGGCGTCCTTGGCGCCACGAAACGCTTGGCTGGTCTTTTCGCCCGCGTCTTCTCCAGACTCTCCCGCCTGGGCCAGCGCATCCCGCACGCCGACGGCGGCGGCCTGAACCGCCAGCGACGCCTCCACCTGCCGCTTCTTCCAATCGTCGCTTTCCGCGACGACGGCTCGGGCCGCCTCGGCATAGGCCATGAAAGCCCGCCGCACCTCTTCCTGTTCGGCCACTCCTTCTCTCGCGCCCCTTGAGATGGCATCGAACGCCTCGCGTGCGGTGTCGCGTGCCGCCTCCAACTCACGCTGGCTCTTGATGCCAAGCGCGGCGAACTCGTCCGCCAAAGGTGCAACGGTCGCGGCAATCTCGCGCAGGCGGCGCTGCAGGGCGCGCCCCGATTCGTCCACGGCCGCCAAACCGAGACGGCCCGCATCGGAAGCGCTTTTCAACGTGCGCTCGAGGGCTTCGGCTTCTTCACGCGTCTTGACCAGGCCGAGTGCCGAAGTGAAGGCCGCCTGGATCTGTCCGGCCGAGGCCTGAGCATTCTGGGCAATGGCCTCGAACGCGGCGATCGCCTGCTTGCCAGACTCGGTGAAGGCGACGCCGGTGCGTGCGGCATCCACCTTCAACAGATCCAGCGCGGCAGCCAACGTGCTGTCCAGCACCACGGCGGCCTGCTCACCGGATCGGCCGACCCCCAGGAACGCCGCTTGCGCCGCGGACTGGAACCGCAACAAGTCCTCGCCGGACAGCCTCTTCAGCTCGCCAGCAAGGGACTCGCGAACCACCGCGCCTGCCGTCGCGCTCTTTTCACCGATGGCCTCGATCGCCAGCGCGACGTCTCCCATGCGAGTGACGTCACGGAGATTGAGGCCTTCGAAAACTTTCTTCAGCTCCTCGGAGGTCTTCTTCCCCGTCGTTCCAACGCCCTCCAGACCACGCATCATGAGCTGCGCGGCCGGCGTGATCTTGTTCGCCATGGCGTCGGCTGCAGCCTGCGCTCCGACCGCCAGAGCCTCGTGGCCGGATTTGGCAGCGGCCAGGCGATCCTTCAGCGTGGCGAGCTGCGCGCTCTCCTCTGCGGTGAGATCGCCGAGCCGCTTCTGCGCCTCGAGCGCATACACCGAGGCCTGCAGATACTTTTGCAGGCCGGCAAGCCGCGTTTCGTAAGCATCCCGCTCGGCCTCACTCAGCGTGGCTGCCTGCTGCGCCGTGAGCACCTGCACGGACGCAAACGCTTGCAGGTTGGCCGCGGCGGCGCGCATGCGATCGGCGCCCTCCTCGATTTCCTGGCGAAAACCCGCCTGCGTTGCCTCCGCCGCCTTGCCCGCCTCCGCGGCACGGTAGATCGCATCGGCCAAGGCATCGGCCCCAGCCGCTGCCGCGGCGGCGCCGACCAGCGCAATCTTGATGGCAATCGATCCGGGCAAGGCCGAGATCACGGTCAGCAGGCCACGCAGCACACCGGTCACGACGCCAATTGCAGCCACCAAAGGCCCCTTGGCTGTTGCCGCCAGCAACAACCACGAGGCCTGCATCGACTTGGCAATGGCACCCAGCGGTGCCAGCACGGCCACCATCGAGACAAGGGCAAGAATCGATTTCTGCACGCCCTCCGGCAGCGCCGTGAAGCCGCTCGCCAGGGCCGCGAGAGAATCCAGAACGGGCGCACCCGCCGTCACGACTCCGCCCAGCGCAATCTGCACGCCCTCCAGCGAGGCCTGGAAGCGCGCCATCTTCGCCGCAGGGGTATCGCGCAGCTTGTCGAAAGCGACCTGTGTCGCCCCGGCCGCGTCCTCCATTTGCCCCAGGATGTTCGCGAAGTCGCCGGCCAATGGCCCGGTCAGCGACAACGCGCCACGCAGGCCCTCGACGCGGCCCATCAGACGGGCCAGCGCCTCTTCGTTGCCTTGCGTTGCTGTGGCCACGCTCTGCAGGAAGCCTTGCAGACCCTGCGAACGCACGGCCGCCAGACTGAATTCGATCCCCAACGCCTTCGCGGTCGCGGCCGCCTCGTCGGTGGGTTTGATGACGGCCTGCAGAATGGACGACACCTGCGTGACGGCATCGGCGGTCTTGACGCCGCCATTGGTCAATGCGCCGATGGCCGCGGTCAGTGTTTCCACCGGAATTTTTGCAATCGCCGCCTGCGGGGCCACCTGGCCGACCGATTCGGCCAGCTCCTTCACACTGGTGGCGCCGCCCTTGGCTGCGATGAAATACGCATCGGCGACGCGCTGCGCACTGGACGCTTCCAGTCCGTAGGCCTTCAGCACCGACACCAGACCCGTGGTGGCCGTGCCCAGGTCGGTCACACCGCCGATGGCCAGCTTGTTGCTGGTGTCCAGAATCACGGCGGCGTCGGCGGCGTCTTCGTAGCCGGCAGAGAGCACGTCGTAGAACGCCTGCGCCTGCGTGGCGGCATTGCCACCGAACTCGGCCGCCAATGCGCGCACGTCCTCCGTCACCTTCGGAATGCCGGAATCGTCATCGAGCAGGGTGTTGATCTGCGCGATGCGCGTACTGAAGTCCGAGGCTGCCGCCGCAGAGGATTTCAGCACGCGGGTAACCCCGACCAAGCCGGCTCCCGCGGCAATCACGCTGCCCTTCACCCGCTCGAGCGCGGCGGACCAGCCATTGGTCTCACCCTGCAGCTCGCGTATACGCTCGACCATGCGAGCGTTGGCCTGACCCAGCGCCTGCTCGGACAGCGTTCCGGAGTCAGCCAACTGCTGGTAGGCCTGCCGCACCTCTTGGATTTCACGCGCGATGTCAACAAAAGGCCGCGTGCCAAGACGCTGGTGCGCAGCCGCGAGGCGATCGGCCGAAGCCTGCGCGGCATCGGCGGCGGCGCGCTCAGCGGCCGCCCGTTCGGCAGCCGCTTCGGCGGCCAGGCGAGCGGCGTCCTGCTCTGCCGCGGCCGCGGCCTCGGCCGCGACGCGCTGATCGTCCAGTCCCTTCGACAGAGCCTGGATACCAGCTACAGCCGCCTCGGATCGCTTGCCCAGCTCGGCTTGCGCCGCACCGAGCTGCGTGCTGGAAAGTCCGGCCTCGCGCAGGGTGTCGCGCAGCGATTCCAGCGTCGGCCGCAGCCTTTCCTGCGCGGCAGCGGCGCGCTGCACGCCGCCGCGCGCCGCGTCCAGTTCGCGCGTATACCCGCGCTGGGCCTGCTCGGCTTCCTTTACC
>JASLGB010000377.1 GCA_030150315.1 Dokdonella sp.
ATCACGACGGCAAAGGCACCGATCAGCAGGATCAGCGCCGGCCCGAACCAGAGCAGCCAAGTCGCGCCGCTCAACGGCGGGTCGTACAGAACGAAATCGCTATAGCGCGCGGTCAGCCACTGCTTGATCTCGTCGTCACTCTTGCCGGTGCGCATCTGCTCGAACACGTCGCGGCGCAAGTCGGCGGCGAGCGGCGCGCTCGAATCGTTGAGGCTCTCGTTCTGGCAGACCAGGCAGCGCAGCTGCTTGGTCAGATCCTGGAAGCGCGTTTCCTCGGCGCGATCCTTGAACGGCAGCGGGTCGACGCCGGCGAGGGAGGTCGTGGCGAAGGTCAGCGCAAGCGCGGTGAACAGGTGGAGCAGGGCACGCCTCATCGCGCAGTCCTCTGCATGGCCGCGATGCGCGGCTGCAGTTCTTTCATAATGACCGCGGGAGTGACCGGACTGATCCATTTGAAACGGATGATGCCGTCCGCGTCGACGAGGAAGGTTTCCGGCGCGCCGGTCACGCCGAAGTCGATGGCGACCTTGCCGGGCAGGTCGGCGATGACCAGATCGTAGGGGTCGCCGAACTGGGTCAGCCAGCGTTGTGCGTCGCCGGGTTCGTCCTTGTAGTTCAGGCCGACCAGTTTGACGCCGAGCTGCCGCCCAAGCCCGTTCAAGACCGGATGTTCGTCGCGGCAGGCGAAACACCAACTGGCGAACACGTTGAGCAGATACGGCTGGCCGGCCAGATCCTTGTCCGTGACCATGCGGTCGGGCTGGCCGAGGATGGGAAGCGAGAACGACGGCACCGGCTTGCCGATCAGCGGCGAGGGCACTTCCTGCGGATTGCGGTACTGGCTCCACCACACGCCGAAGCCGAGCAGGGCGAAGACCAGCAGGAAGCCGGCGAGGGGAAGGACGCGTGCGTTCATGTGGAAGATCCGGTGTCGTGGGCCGCGAGAGTCACCCGCGGGGCGGCAGCCGGGCGGCTGCCGGGTTCCGGCTCACGCCGGCCGGCGTGCACGCGGAAGCGGCGGTCGCAGGCGGCGACGAATCCGCCAAACATCATCAGCAGCGCGCCGAGCCAGATCCAGCGCACCAGCGGTTTGACGTAGATGCGTACCGCCCAGGCGCCGTCATTGCCGACCGGCTCGCCGAGCGCGACGTACACGTCGCGGAACAGCCCCGGGTCGATCGCCGATTCCGTCTGGATCTGTTCGTTGCGCAGATACTTGCGCTTTTGCGGGCGCAGCGTGGCGACATCGACGCCGTCCTTCGACACCACGATGGTGCCTTCCTGCGCCGAATAGTTCGGCCCGCGATGCGCCTCGACGCCGCGGAAGCGGAAGGCGAGCGAGCCGATCTGCACGCTTTGCTCCGGGTCCATCCGAACGTCTTTCTCGATGCTGGTCGATTCCACCACCAGCACGCCGGCGATGAATACGGCCACGCCGAAGTGCGCGCACATCATGCCGAGCATCTCGGGCGTCCAGCGCCGCCCCTTCGGCAGGGTTCGCCAGCGCATCAGCGCGTACAAGGCAATGCCGACGCCAACCCAGATGGACGCGGCAACGCCGACAACGCCCTTCAGCGGCAGGTCGCCGGCCAGCAGCCAGGCGGCGAGCGCGGCGATCACGGCCAGCGCGAGCGCCGGTCGCAGCGCACGCATGGCCGCGCCAAGCTGGCCGGTGCGCCATTTCGTGAACGGGCCGAACGGCAGCAGCGCGACGACCGGCAACATCAACAGCACGAACATGAAGCCGAAGTACGGCGGCCCGACCGAGATGCGGCCAAGGTCGAAAGCCTCGCCGAGCAGCGGATACAGCGTGCCCAGCAGCACCATCGCCGCGGCGCAGGTGAACATGAGGTTGTTGACCAGCAACAGCGTTTCGCGTGAGGCGGCCGCGAAGGGCTCTCCGCCGGAAACCTTCGGCGCGCGCAGGGCGTACAGGAGAAGCGAGCCGCCGATGACGACCGCCAGGAAACACAGGATGAACAGTCCGCGTTCCGGGTCCGCAGCAAACGAGTGCACGCTGGTCAGCACGCCGGAACGCACCAGGAAGGTGCCGAGCAGGGACAGCGAGAACGCGAAGATCGCCAGCAACAACGTCCATGCGCGGAACGATCCGCGTTTCTCGGTTACCGCCTGCGAATGGATCAGCGCGGTGCCGACCAGCCATGGCATGAAGGAGGCATTCTCGACCGGATCCCAGAACCACCAGCCGCCCCAGCCCAGTTCGTAATACGCCCACCACGAGCCGAGCGCGATGCCGAGAGTCAGAAACCCCCATGCCACGTTCGTCCACGGACGTGCCCAGCGCACCCAGCGCACGTCCAGCGCACCGCCGATCAGGGCCGCCAGCGCGAATGCGAACGCAACCGAGAAGCCGACGTAGCCGGTGTAGAGCATCGGCGGATGCACGATCAGGCCGAAGTCCTGCAGCAGGGGATTG
The DNA here is from genome assembly GCA_030150315.1 of Dokdonella sp. Classification (GTDB taxonomy): domain Bacteria; phylum Pseudomonadota; class Gammaproteobacteria; order Xanthomonadales; family Rhodanobacteraceae; genus Dokdonella_A. Next base: position 2,438 of record JASLGB010000377.1, read on the forward strand.
AGGTCGACGCCGTCCATCGGCACGGGCAGCTCCCGCGAGAACGGATTGGACGTGAGCACCGTGAACAGCAGGAACCCGAAGCTGATGAAGCCGAGGACGCCCAGTACGCGCGCAATGAAATCCTCGGGCAATTGCCGGCTGAGCGCGGCTACCGCGACCATCCAGACATTGAGGATCAGGATCCACAGCAGCAGCGACCCTTCGTGTGCGCCCCAGACCGCGGAGAAGCGGTAGTACCAGGGCAGCATCGAGTTGGAGTTCGTCGCGACGTAGGCGACCGAGAAATCCTGCACGATGAAGGCGTAGGTCAGCAGGGCGAACGCCAGCACGACGAACGTGGCCTGGCCGGCAACGATCGGGCGCGTGGTCGCCATCAAGGCGCGATTGCCGGTCTGTGCACCGACGATCGGGAACACGGTCTGCGCCAGTGACAGCAGCAGCGCGAGAATCAGGGCAAATTGGCCGAGTTCTGGAAGCATCGGAAAGGCCGGCGCGAAGGGAGCCGTTAGGGTACGCGAGAGCGCCCCTCGACTGAACATGCCCGCCTGCGGTGGATGGCAGCAGCGGGCGCGCTGGCGGCCCGGTTCGCGCAGGGATCCGGGCAGCGCCGCTCAGGAGATCAGCGACAGCTTGTCGAACGGCAACGGCTTGGCGCCGACCGCGATCAAGGCGGTTTCGACCTGCTCGAAGGAGTCTTTTTCCGCATCGAGCACAACCAGGATGCGTCCGTGTTCGATCTCGGACTCAAAGCGGGCCGCACCTCGTTCGGCACGGCGGAGCCGATCAAGGCCGCCGTCCACCCGCCGACCGCGCTGCCCAGTGCCGCGAGCAAGCCGGCTCCGGCGATGGGGATGCCCGTCGGCGGAGAGGCGATGGCCACGAGCCCTGCCAGCAGGCCGATGCTGCCGCCCTGCAACGCACCGCTTGTGGCGGCCGGAATCGTGTCGTTGCTGGAATCGGCGTGATTGTCCTGCAACTGCTCCAGCTCGATTTCCTCGCGTGCGAGCAGCGCATGTTGGCGTCCTCGATACCCCAGGCACAAGCGATCGCCAAGGCGGAATTTGCCGTGGCGGCGGCTTCCACGCTGAATACGTGACGATGCTTCATGGTTTGGACCTCCTGACCCGGCGATGCCTTTCAGTCGGAGTTGCAGTCCATCCGCGCCTCAGTCCATCCGCTCGACGAGACGGACATCGCTCAACCACACCTCTGCATTCCCGGCGCCTGTCGCAGAAGGATCAAAGCGCAGGATGGCGTTGAATCCTTCCGCACCTTCCGGGCTCAGGGATAGCTGCAGGGCAGGCCGCTCCCGCACCATGCCTTCCACGACGTGGCCGTCATCCAGCGTGACGCGCACTCGGGTATCGGTCACCAGTCGCTCGATGCGATCGATGTCCTGCTGCTGCGTGAAGACGGTTTTTGCGATGCGGGCCATGTGCGTACCAGTCGCCTCATCGGGCAAACACCGACTGAATCGCGCGATCCACTTTCCTGGGGTAATGGTCGGCGAATCGAAACGGCAGGCGAGGCTGGATCGGCATTTTTCCGGGTTGCGCTTGGCCCGGGGAATTCCAACGGAAGGCTGAACGGGAATCGGCAAACGCTTTCCGCAGCACGCAAAAAGTGGTTTTACTGAAAAGGTCGGCAGCCGTGCCGGCGCATGCAATGGAATCGCAAGCAGGCGCGTCGCGCGCCGCCCTCGGCCCCGATGTGCGTCGACAAAGACGCCGGGTTCCGCCTCGGAACGTGGCGCACGGGGAGGGCAGTGCAGCGACGACGGAGACGCACCGTGCCGCTTCGGCGAGCCGGTCTTCGACCATTCGGTCTTCCGACACAACGCTTTAGGAGAAACGCATGACCCAGGTACGCGAAATGATGACTCCTGACGTGCGCATCGCGCAGCAGGACCAGACCATCGCCGAAGCCGCAAAGATCATGGCGGAAGCCGACATCGGCTGCCTTCCCGTCAACGACGGCGATCGGCTGGTCGGCATGATCACCGACCGGGATATCGTCGTGCGCGGACTGGCGCGCGGACTGGATGCGAAAACCCCCGTACGCGAGCTGATGAGCCGCGATATCAAGTACTGCTACGCCGACGAGGACGTTTCCAAGGTTGCGCAGAACATGGCCGAACTCGGTGTTCGAC
>JASLGB010000247.1 GCA_030150315.1 Dokdonella sp.
GCCACGCGCAAGGCGCTGGGCTGGGAATACGCACCGTTCGAGATCCCGGCCGACATCAGCGCCGCGTGGAATGCGCGCGATGCCGGTGCCAAGGCCGAAGCCGAGTGGAACCAGCGTTTCGCCGCCTACCGTGCGGCGCACCCGGCCGCCGCGGCCGAACTCGAGCGCCGCCTGTCCGGCGCCCTGCCGGCGGATTTTTCCGCTGTCGCGGCGAAGCTGATCGCCGACACCAACGCCAAGGGCGAAACCGTCGCCTCGCGCAAGGCCAGCCAGTACGCGATCGAAGCGTTCGCGCCGGCCGTGCCGGAAATGCTCGGCGGATCGGCCGACCTGACCGGCTCCAACCTCACCTCCTGGAAGGGTGCGCCGCAACTCAACGGTGGCGGCACCGGTCGCCACGTCAGCTACGGCGTGCGCGAATTCGGCATGGCCGCAATCATGAACGGCATCGCCCTGCATGGCGGTTTCATTCCGTTCGGCGGCACCTTCCTGACCTTCAGCGACTACAGCCGCAACGCCATCCGCATGGCCGCCCTGATGAAGCTGCGCGTCGTCCATGTGTTCACGCACGACTCGATCGGTCTCGGCGAAGACGGCCCGACGCACCAGTCGATCGAACACGTGTCCTCGCTGCGGCTGATTCCCGGACTTGAAGTCTGGCGCCCCTGCGACACCGTCGAAACCGCCGTCGCCTGGCAGTTGGCACTGGAAAACGCCCACGCGCCGACCGTGCTCGCGCTGTCGCGCCAGAACCTGCCCTTCGTGCCGCGCAGCGACGCGCAGATCGCCGCGATCCAGCGTGGCGGCTACGTGCTGGCCGATGCCGATGACGCGCCGGCCTGCGTGCTGATCGCGACCGGCTCGGAAATCGGCCTCGCGCTCGCGGCGAAGAAGCTGCTCGATGCCGAAGGCGTCGCAACGCGCGTGGTGTCGATGCCCTCGACCGAAGTCTTCGACCGCCAGGACGCCGCCTATCGCGCGCAGGTGCTGCCGCGCGGCGTGCGCACCGTCGCCATCGAGGCCGGCTCCACCGCCCTGTGGTGGAAGTACGTCGGCGGCGACGGCGCCGTGGTCGGCATCGACCGCTTCGGCGAATCGGCACCGGCCGGCCAGCTGTTCGAATTCTTCGGCTTCACGCCGGAGAACGTGGTCAAGGTCGCCAAGGGCGGCTGACGCGCACGCGTCCCCTCGGCAGCGGCGCCTTCCGGCTTGAAACTGGAACGCCCCGCTGCCGATGGCGCCCGCCGATGCCCCGCTGCGTCCGCCCGGAATGAACGTCATGCGCCCGATCCTGCCCGGCGGCATCGCCGCCATCCTGTGCGACCTCGACGGCACCCTGCTCGACACGGTGCCCGACATCGCCGAAGCGGTCGATGCCACCCTCGTCGCGCTGGATCGCGAGCCGATCGGCGTCGACATCGTGCGCAACTACGTCGGCCAAGGCGTTGACGTGCTGTTGCGTCGCGCCTTCGGCGGCGGCAGCGACGCACCGATCGACGCGGATCTGCACACACGCGCACGGCAGCTGTTCGACGCCGCCTACGCAGCCAGCAACGGCCGCCACGCGCGCGTCTACCCGGGCGTGCGCGAAGGGCTCGATGCGTTCCGCGCGCGCGGCCTGCGCCTGGCCTGCGTTACCAACAAGCCGCAGACGCCGACCGATGCGCTGCTGGCGCAGTTCGGATTCGACGCCTACTTCGAGTTCGCGCTGGGCGGCAACGCGTTGCCGCAGCGCAAACCGCAGCCCGAGCCGCTCTGGCACGCGGCGCACCGCCTCGACATCGCGCCGTCGGCCTGCCTCATGCTGGGCGATTCCGCCAACGATGCCAGCGCCGCGCGCGCCGCCGGAATGCCGGTGGTGCTGGTCGACTACGGCTACACCGAAGGCCGCCGGATTGACGAGATCGACTGCGACCGCGTGGTGTCCTGTTTCACCGACGTCGCCGCGCTGCTCGCGCGCTGACCGTCGCCTGCGCGAAAGCCCACGGCTACACTGGCGACAACGCATCGAGCCCGACCATGCTCTCCGACGATCCCGCCCTCCTCGTCCGTCGCCTCGCGGAACTGCGCACCGAACATCGCGACCTCGACCTCGCGATCGTCAACACCGTGCCCGACGGCAGCAATGAAATGCAGCTCAAGCGCCTGAAGAAGCGCAAGCTGGCGCTGAAGGACATGATCGCCTACCTCGAGAACAAGCTCATTCCCGACCTCGACGCCTGAGCGCCGAGCCGGCAACGACCTTGCGCTGACGGCGACCGGTCGTCATCCTTCTTTTTTTCCAGCCCCGCTGATCGCGAGAGGACTCCGTCGCCATGAGCCAGACCCGCCCGACGCCACGCACCGTCCGCGCCTCCGTCTGCCTCAGGGTCTGCCATGTCCGCACTCGTCGAACTGAAATCGGTTTCCTACACCACGCCTGACGGCCACGCCGTCCTCGACTCCCTCGACCTTGCCGTCGCCGACGAATGCTGCGGCCTCGTCGGTCGCAATGGCGCGGGCAAATCCACCCTGCTGAAACTGATTGCCGGCGAACTCGCGCCCGGCAGCGGCTCGATCGTGCGCCGCGCGCGGATCGCCTGGCTGCGGCAGGATGTCCGCGCGCAGCCGGATGGAACGGTCGCCGACGCGCTCGGCATCGCTCCGGCGTGGCGGCGTCTGCGTCGCCTCGATTCGGGCGAAGGCACGAGCGCGGATCTGGCCGACGCCGACTGGTTGCTGCCGGCGCGCATCGAGGTGGCATTGTCCGAGGTCGGACTCGACGGACTCGATCCGGCGCGTGCGCTGGCCGGCCTCAGCGGTGGCCAGCGCACGCGTGTGGCCTTGGCCAGCCTGCGCCTGTCCGATGCCGATCTGCTGGTTCTGGATGAGCCGACCAACAACCTCGATGCCGACGCGCGCGGCCTGCTTGCGCGCCTGCTGGCCCGGCGCGACCGCGCCGTCCTCGTCGCCAGCCACGACCGCGCCTTGCTGCGCGGCGTCGATCGCATCCTGGAACTGTCGCCGCAGGGCTTGCGCAGTTACGGCGGCAACTACGACCTGCACGCGGCGCAACGCGAACGCGAGCGGCTGGCCGCCGACGCGGACCTCGCCGAAGCGGACAACGAACTCGCCCGCCTTGAGCGCGAACACCGGCGCACGCGCGAGCGCCAGCAAAAGCGCGATGCCGGCGGACGCCGCAACAGCGCCGGCGGCGGCCTGCCGCGCATCCTGCTCGGCCTGCGCAAGGATCAGGCCGAGGACAGTGCCGGCGGCAATGCGCGCCTGGCCACGCGCCAGCGCGAGCAGGCATTGGCGGCGCGCGACGAGGCCAGGCGTCGCGTCATGCCGCGCACGGCGCTCGACGCGGCGCTGCCGTCGAGCCAGCTCGCGGCCGGCCAGCGCGTGCTGGCATTCGAGTCGGTCGATTTCCGCTGGGCCGACGGCACGCCCGTGCTGCGCGGCATGGATTTCCATCTGATCGGGCCGGCGCGGGTCGCCATCGCCGGGCCGAACGGCAGCGGAAAGAGCACCTTCCTGCGCCTGGCCGGCGGCACGCTGCAACCCGCGCAGGGCCGCGTCGTGCGCAGCGTGCCCTCGGTGCTGCTCGACCAGCACGCCGCCCTGCTCGATGCGCGCCGCAGCGTGCTCGACAACTTCCAGCGCCTGAATCCGGATGCCGACGCCACCGCGTGCCGCAACGTGCTGGCGCGCTTCCTGTTTCGAGCCGATGCCGCCCAACGCATCGAAACCCTGAGCGGCGGCGAGCGCCTGCGTGCGGCACTGGCCTGCGTCCTCGGCGGCCGCACGCCGCCACAGCTGCTGCTTCTGGACGAACCGACCAACCATCTCGATCTCGACTCGATCGCAGCCATCGAATCGGCATTGCGCGGCTACGACGGCGCGCTGCTGGTGGCCAGCCACGACGCGGATTTCCTCGCCGCGATCGGCATCGAGCGCGATCTGCCGCTGCCGCCGCTGCAGTGAGCGAGCTCGCCGCGCCCCAACCATCGGCACCTTGCCGGCACGCGCGGCGATGCCATGATGGACGCCTTTCCCCTTGCCCGGAGTTCCCGATGAAATCGATATTCGCCGGCTTCCTGCTCGCCGGCCTGTGCTCCGCCGGCATCGCGCAGGCCGATACCGCCGACCAGCGCTTCGAGGCGCTGTACAAGAAGGAATGGTCGTGGCGGCAAGCGCAGTTCAGCGGCTACGACGACGAGGACCGCGAGGCCTCCGAGCGCGACCGGCGCCTTCCCGATGTCGGCGCGAGCGCGCAGAAGGCGCGGCTGGCGTACTGGAACGACGTGCTCAAGCAGCTCGACGGCATCGCCGCAAAGGATTTGTCCGAGGAGAACCGGATCAACCTCGCCGTCTACCGGCCGCAGGTCGAGAACCTCGCCGCCGAGGTGCACTTCCGCACCTACGAGATGCCGTTCAACAGCGACTCGCAGTTCTGGTCGAACCTCGGATTCATGACGCGCCGGCCGCTGAAGGACGCCACCGCCGCGCGCAACTACATCGCCAAGCTCGACGACGTACCGCGCTATTTCGACCAGCATGTCGACAACATGCGCGCCGGTCTCAAGCGCGGCTTCTCCGTTCCGCGCGCGGTGCTCGACGGTCGCGACGTGTCGATCGCCAGCCACGCCGAGGTGAAGTCGCCGGAAGACAGCGACTTCTACAAGCCGCTGCGCTCGTTGCCAGCCTCGATCCCGGCCGATGAGCAGGCCGCGCTGCGCGCCGATGCGCAGCGCGCGATCCGCGAGAAGGTGATTCCGGCCTATGCCCGGCTGCTGACGTTCTTCCGCGAGGAATACCTGCCGAAGGCGCGCAAGACACTGGCCGCCGAAGCGATGCCCGACGGCAAGGCCTACTACCGCCAGCAGATCCGCGAATACACCACGCTCGACCTGCAGCCGGAGGAAATCCACCAGATCGGCCTGAAGGAGGTCGCGCGCATCGACGCCGAAATGCAGGCGACGATGAAGGAAACCGGCTTCAAGGGCGACTTCCCCGCCTTCCTCGAATTCCTGCGCACCGATCCGCAGTTCTACGCCAAGACGCCGGAAGAACTGCTGATGCGCGCGGCATGGATCGCCAAGCAAGCCGACGCGAAGATCGGCACCGTCATCGGCCACCTGCCGCGCGGCCGCTTCGGCATCGAGCCGGTGCCCGCGTCGATCGCCCCGTTCTGGACCGCCGCCGCGGCCGGC
>JASLGB010000407.1 GCA_030150315.1 Dokdonella sp.
CGCTCCGCGCTGCCCGTTCGCCAGCGCGCACCGCGACGGCGCCATGCGTTTCGACGACAACGGCGGACTGCTGCCGAACGGAAAGGCCGTGCCGAATTACCAGCCGAACTCGTTCGGCGGCCCCAACGACGATCCCGCCTACGCCGAGCCGGCCATCCCGGAAGCGTTCAGCGGGCCGATCGCGCGCTACGACCATCGCGACGACGACGATTACTACTCGCAGCCGGGCGACCTGTTCCGCCTGCTGCCGGCGGACGAGCGCGAGCGCCTGTTCGGCAATATCGCGGCCGCGATGCAGGGCGTTCCGGCGGAAATCGTGGAGCGCCAGCTCGCCCACTTCGCCAAGGCCGACCCGGCCTATGCGGAGGGCGTGCGCAAGGCGCTGGCTGCGGCCGCCGCCTCGTAAGCGCTCCCGTTTCATCGGCATCGCGCCCGATCCTCCCACTGCAGCCCGGGAGGATTGGGCGCCTGCGTTGGTCGCAACGGAAAACCGGAAGCGGACGCCGGTTCACGCGTCAGAACGCGTCAATGTCGCCCAGCGCGCGGATCAGCCGGCGCGCCCGCTTGTCCGGCTTCGTCGGTGGCTTGGCAAAGCCGGCACCTTCCAGACGCCGCTGCTCGGCCGCGGCCAGGCGGGCGGCCAGACCCGCCTCGGTTTCGGCATACAGCAGGCGCGCGGTCGACGCCGGCCCTCGCGTCTCGCTGAGGGCTGCCACGACGATTTCGAAGCGCTCCTCGCCGCGCACGATCTTCATCACATCGCCGACGTGAACGGCCTTCGAGGGTTTGCCCGGCGTGTTCTGGATTTCGACCTTGCCACCCTCGATCGCCTGCTTGGACAAGGCCCGGGTTTTGAAGAAACGGGCCGCCCACAACCAGACGTCGAGGCGAACGTGGGCGACCGCGGCGGGATTCGTCTGCTGGGTCACGGCGCTACCTCGGCGGCCAACCGGCGGATGTCAGCGGCGACGAAGTGCCCCCAACGCGCATCGAGCGTGCGAAGGGCCTTGCCTGCACCGGCGGGGTCGCCGGCCGCCCGCAGGGCATCAACGGCGGCCACGTCCGCTGCCGCCCGCCTTTCGATACCACTCCGGCATTCGGCCAGATCGGCCCGCGGCAGGTGCGGCGACTGCTGCTGTCGGAGCGCGCGCAGCAACCAGGCGGCCGGTTCCGGCGTATGCGCATGCCGCAGCATCGGCATCGCCGTCACGTCGGGAAGACTAGCCTCGGCGGCAGACCGGATTGCCCGTCGCACAGCGGCGACATTCGGCGTGTCGTCGGTTCCATAGAGAAAGATCAACCGCAGCGTCTCCTGCGCCTGTCGCAGGCGCGCGGGTTCGGGCAAGGGCACGAGTGACGAACCGATCGGATCGGCGCCGCCATCGAGAATGGCTCCGCGGAACACGTCAGGCCAAGCGATGGCTGCAACCAGGGCGACACGCGCACCACCGGAGAATCCGCCGACGTAGACACGTTCCGCATCGATGGGGTGGTTGGCGGCAGCGTTCGCGTGACCATGCAGGGCCAGCGCCAGGCGACGTGCGAGCGTCGATTCGCGGTTGCCCGATCGGGCGGCCACGACGAGCACGGTGCCGGTTTTTTCGAGCACGGCCATCCATTCACCGGGAATCGAAGCGTCCGGCCAGGACGGAATGAACACCAGCAGGCCATAGCCGCGCCGCGGTGGCGGAGCAACGGGCACGAACACGCTGAAGTGCTCCTGTTCGAGGTCGAGCGTGAATTCCGGCAGATCGGCCCCTTGCTGCAAACCGTGCAGGGCGCGATCTTCCTGCAACGGCGTCAGCCCGCGCCCTAACAACTGCGCACTCGACGCCAGCGGCGAATAGCCGCGGAACACGACATCGCGCTGCAGCACTCCGGTTCTGGCGCCCGCGTTCGCCATGGCCATGCCGGCCAGCAGCATGCCGGCGATGCGGACGAGCGCAGGCATCAGTCGTTCCCGCCGAGCACCTTCAGCCCGACCACGCCGGCGACGATCAGGACGATGCAGGCGATGCGCGCCAGGTCGCGCGATTCGCCGAACAGGATCATGCCCAGGATGACCGTGCCGACCGCGCCGATGCCCGTCCACGCCGCATAGGCCGTACCCAGCGGAATCGTGCGCATCGCCTGCGACAAAAGCCAGAAGCTGAGAATCATCACGACGACCGTGACCACCGTCGGCACCGGTCGCGTAAAACCCTCGGTGTACTTCAGCCCGATCGCCCAACCGATCTCTGCGATGCCGGCGAGCACAAGGTAGATCCAGGCGAGTGTCGGTGCAGCCATGGGTCGTCCTGAGAAAAATCGAGGCTCGCAGCCTATGTGCCGGCGGGGTACCGGTCAACGTGACGCACTGCACCACCTGGCGTATACTGTGCGCAGTTTGTTGCGCCGCTTTCGCGATTTTCCCTCCGGAACGTTTCTGACGTTCCCCGCCGCTCGGCCTCCGTCGCGCCAAACGCGGAATCCACGACCACTCCGGTCGGCGTGATCCGCCCATTATTTTCGTTTTCAGCGCGGTCATCGGGAACGCTGTGGACGAACCGGTCACTGGCTGGCCGGCGAGCCGTTTTGAGGTTTTCCGCGCCCGATCCGTGATCGGGGCGCGTGCTGGCGCGCGGCCTGCAACAAGGAGAAAACCATGTCTTTTGAAACCCTGGGCCTTGCGCCCGCGCTGCTGCGTGC
>JASLGB010000043.1 GCA_030150315.1 Dokdonella sp.
GAGGCGCAGATCAACGGCGACAAGCTGCGCGTGACCGGCAAGAAGCGCGACGACCTGCAACTGGCGATGGCGCTGCTGCGCAAGAGCGAATTCGACGTGCCGCTGCAGTTCGACAATCTGCGCGACTGACCGCGTGCGCGCTGGAGCCCGTGCCCTGCTGATCGCCGCACTGGCCCTGCTCGGAGCCTGTGCCGGCACGCCGGCGCGCAATCCGATGGCCGACTGGATCGCCTCGCCAAACCACGACGCGCGGCGCCCGATCCTGATCGTGCTGCACGCGACGGAACAGGAGTCGGCGCAATACAGCCTGCACACCTTGCGCACGCGCAATGCCGGCGGCCCGGTCAGCGCGCACTACCTGATCGGGCGCGACGGTCGTCTCTACCAGCTGGTCGCCGACAGCGAGCGCGCCTGGCACGCCGGGCCGGGGCGCTGGGGCACGATCACCGACGTCAACTCGGCATCCATCGGCATCGAGCTGGACAACAACGGCGGCGCGCCGTTTCCTGCCGTCCAGATCGACACCCTGCTGCGCCTGCTCGACGACCTCACCGCGCGCCTGCGCATTCCGCGCACGCAGGTCATTGCGCACGCCGACCTGGCGCCGACGCGCAAGGTCGATCCCGGCCCGCAGTTTCCGTGGTCACGACTGGCCGCGGCGGGATTCGGCCGCTGGCCGCAGCCGCCGCTGCTCGATCCGCCCGCCGGTTTCGATGCGTGGCTGGCGCTGCGCGCGATCGGCTATCCACTCGATGACCGCGCCGCGGCCTTGCGCGCGTTCCGCCTCCACTACCGCGCCGGTGCCGGCGGCGATGCGCCGCTGCCCGATGCCGACGACGTGCGCATCCTGCACGCGCTGCTGCGCGCAGACGCGCTGCCCTGAGCGCACCGCAGCGCAATCACCCTGGTCGGCTCAATCGGCGCTGTCGAAGATGCGCGCGACCTCGGCGGCGTCGAGCGCGCGCCATTGCGCCGCTGGCAGGTCGCCAAGCGTCAAGGCGCCGATCGCCTCGCGATGCAGCGTCTCGACGTGGTTGCCGACCGCCGCAAACATGCGCCGCACCTGGTGGTAGCGGCCCTCGCCGATCGCCAGCCGCGCCTCGCGTGGAGCGATCACATCGAGCTGTGCCGGCGCCAGCGGCGTGGTTTCCGATTCCAGCATCAGCGTGCCGCTGGCAAAGACCGCCGCCTCGTCGCCGCGCATGTCGTCGGCCAGCGTCGCGCGATACACCTTCATGACCTTCGCGCGCGGCGAAATGATCCTATGCAGCAGGCCGCCGTCGTCGGTGAACAGCAGCAGGCCGGAGGTGTCACGATCCAGCCGCCCCACGCTCGAAAGACCGGGATTGCGCTCGCGGAAGCGCGCCGGCAGCAGGTCGTAGACGAGGCGTCCGGAGTCCTTGGTGGAACAGGTGTAACCCACCGGCTTGTGCAACATCAGCACGAGGCCGGGCGGCGGATCCAGCGGCTCGCCATCAACGCGGATGGCGTCGTGCGCGACCTGGTCGTCGGTGTAGAGCACCTCGCCCTGCGCATCGGTGATGCGGCCTTCGCGGAACATCGCCGTGACCTGCTTGCGGCTGCCATACCCCAGATTGGCGATGTGCTTGACCAGCTTCATGCGCCGACTCAGCCCTTGCCGCGCGCGAGCAGCGACTTGAGATCGGCGAACGGCTGCCCGGTCGCTGCCGCGGCGCGGTTTTCCGAGGTGTCACCAAGCACATGGTCGATGTAGCGCGAGTGCTCGTTGTCGTGGCAGTACACGCACAGCAACTCCCAGTTGCTGCCATCGGCCGGATTGTTGTCGTGGTCGTGGTCGCGGTGATGCACGGTCAGTTCGCGCAGGTTCTCGCGCGTGAACGTGCGCGCGCAGCGGCCGCACACCCACGGATACATCTGCAAGGCGCGCTCGCGATAGCCGTGCCCGCGCTGCTCGGCCGCGCGCCGCGCCTCGGCAACGATGCGGTCGAGCTTGCTGTTGTCGATGCCGGATTTGTTCGTCGCCATCGTGCATCCCTCGTTTCAGGCGCGCGACGATAGCGCAAAACCGGGGCATCCGCGTCAGCGTCGCGCGGCGGCGGCAGCCGTTTCCTCTGCCGCCGAGGCTTCGGCGAAGCGGGCCAGCAACGCCGGAACGATGCGCCGGTGCATCGGCCGCACGGGCAGCATGTAGAGTCGTCCCAGCCGATTGTGGATATGGACCACGGTCGTCACCGTGACATCGACGCCGCGACCATCGGCATGCTCGCGGCGATGCACCGACAGCACCACGTCCAGATGCCGATCGCGGTCACCGACGAGGACTTCGTCGAAACGGTTCTCGATCAGCGTGAAGATGCCGACGCGATCACCCGGCGCATAGCTTTCCGGCGACTTGTCCGATGCCACGTCCGAGAGGACACCGAGATCCTTCAAGCCGACCAGCCTGCCGACTCGGTTGCGAAGCCGCATGCAGACATCGATCCAGCCCGGCATGCGGCGCGCGGCCAGCAGGAGATGCGCCAGCGCGGAACGCTCGACCGCAACGGACGGGATCGCCCACGCATCCTGGAAATACGCACCGTCCGCGTGCGCCGCGATGCGGCTGTGCGCAGGAATGACGGTCTCCTCGGGGCGATGATTCATGGCGACAGATTCACGCGCGGAAATCCGTTCCGCGTTGGCGACGAGCATCGCAGATGCGGCGCAACGAAACAGCGTGGCCGCATTCGAACCGTGGCGGTGTCGCGGCACGCGGAAGTCCGATCGGGCGATTCGCCAACGCTGTCGCGCCACGCCGATGCGCCGTGCCCGTTTGCCTCGATGGCATGCTATCGCGTGGCATTCCATGGCAGTCTGCGGCGTCCTGGTTAGCTTGCCGCCGTGTCGCCGATGCGTCCGTCCCGACTTCTCGCCCGAGTTCTCGTCCTCGCCCTGCTCGGCGTCCCGATCGCACACGGCGGCGAGGCGCTGTTCGACTCCAACGCCGAGGCGACGCGCGCGATCAATTCGGTGCTGGTCGCGTCGCCGTACAAGATTTCCGGACGTGCCCGTGCCGGGACGATCCGCTACACCTTCGAGCATCCCGGCCTCGAATGGGACTGGCCGGAAACCGCGGAGCAGCATGTTGCGCGCGACGGTGCGCGCACGGTGGTGACGATCTGCCCAGACTGCGGCAAGGAAGCCACTCCTTCCGCCGAGGAACTCGCACGCTACCGGCAACCGAATCCGTGGGTGGACAGCAACGACCGGGACATCCGCGCGTTCGCGCGCCGCGCCGGCGGCCGCTCGGTCGAATCGCGCATGAGCGCACTGGTTCCGGCGGTGCAGAAGCACATGAACGGCGCCATCGACTATCGGCAATACGCCAGCGCCACCGAGGCCTTCGCCTCGCGCGAAGGCGATTGCACCGAGTTCGCCGTGCTGCTCGCCGCGGCTGCGCGTGCGCGCGACATCCCGGCGCGCGTGGTTGCCGGCCTCGCCTACGACAGCCGCTTCCTCGGACAGCCCCATGCCTTCGGGCCGCACATGTGGGTGCAGGTGTGGACCGGCGAGCGCTGGCGCAGCTACGACGCCGCGCTCGGCCGTTTCGACGCGGGACACGTCGCGCTGCGGATCGGCGACGGCAGTCCGCTGGAAACCCGAGGTGTCATGCAACTGATCTCGGAACTGCGTCTCGTCGATGCCGCGGGTTTGCTGCCGGCAGCGCGTGCCGGCAGTGCGGAAATCAGCGCTCCGGCGCCGGCGCGCTGATCATCGGCAGGTCGGGCAGATCGGAGTCGT
>JASLGB010000059.1 GCA_030150315.1 Dokdonella sp.
GAGCGGCAGCATGAAGCGCTGCTCCGATTGCTGGTTGGTGAGGCTGAAGTCCATTTCGCCGATCGGCGTGCCATTGGCTTCCAGCACGACATGGCGATTGGGGATGTCGGGGCCGACCAGCGAGCGCGCGTCCAGCTCCAGGGCCAGGGGAACCTGGACGCGGAAATGGCGCAGGTGCATGCGCAGGACGCCGCCATCGCCGAAGGACCATACGCCCCACGGTTCCAGCGGATGCCAGCCACCGGCACGGTACAGACCGCCGTATCCGCCTTCGCGGAACTCCAGTGGTGTCCAGTCCGGGGCGTAGTCGAAGGCCTCCGCGATGGCCGCATCGACCTGCCCCGGAGTCAGCGGAGCGCAGCAGCCCTCCAGCGGGAACAGTCGCCAGCGTCCGCCGGGGCCGATCATCGGCTGTGCGGACAGCGCCTGCGTCAGCTCGCTGCTGAGCGTGGCGAGTGCCGCGTCGTCGTAAGCGGACGAGTCGATGAGGATGGCCGAGTAACCCAGCGCATGGGTGCGCTCGATCATCTCCTTGGCTGGCAGGCGGGCCACCGTGCTGCCCCAGGCATAGCCCGGTCGGCCGTGCGCGGAGCCGTAGGAAAAGCGCAGCGTCTTGGAGAACAGATAAGGCTTGAACTCCTCGTAGTCGCCCATGCGGCCGACTGCGGGATGTTCCGGGTACCAGACCGCCGGAAGCTGGAACAGCGCTGCGCCATGGCCCAGTCGCTGCTCTACCTGATCGAACCAGGCGCGGTTGCGATCGAAATTCTGTCCCATCGCTTCGCGGTTGCCGAAGTCCTGCGGCGCGGTCACGTCCAGCAGGGTCACCACGCCGACCGACGCAAGTACGGCCCAGCGTGCCGGCGCGACACGCACGCGGTCGAGCAGCTTGTGCAGCAGCCACCCGCCGCCGAGCAGGCAAGCGAACGCAAGGAACGGAAAGATGCGGTTGGTGGCGCGGATCTTGGAACTGACGAAATAGGCGAGCAGGGTGAACAGTCCGCTGGACATGGCCAGCAGCAGGATCGCGATGGCCAGCAGCGCGGCCGTGCGCACATGGAAATCGAGATCCGTCGATTCGCGTGCCGCGCCGGCCGCAGCGCGCGCCAGCGCCCACAGCAGGCCGAACAGGCCGGCAATTCCGAGTACCCCGATGTACTGGTCGCGGTACTCGTCCTTGCCGACATTCATTTCCTGCTCGAAACCCTGTTTCGCGTCGGCGAAGGCGTCCAGACGATGATGGCTGAACGGCAGCAGCACCTGGTTCAGGCGCATCGCCAGGATTTTTGCCTCCTCGCCCGACCGGCTCGCGATGCTCAGGTTTTGCCCCGTTTCCGACTTGTGCAGAAGGCTGGGCACCTGCTCGGCCACGAAGGCGCCGGTGGTGGCGGCCGCCAGAACCAGTGCCGGCCAGACGCTGCGCCAGCGCGGCAGGCGCGCCATCGACAGCAGAAAGGCCACGCCGCAGAGGATGGCGAAGAACACCCCGTTGTAGGGCGTCTGCAAGGGCAGCAGCAGGGCCGTCGCCAGCGCCAGCCACCAGCGCTTGCGCGCACCGGGCGATGCGGGGTCGAGCTGGCCGCGCGCCACCCACATGAGGACGAGCATCGCCAGCGGCACGAGGAAGTAGGTGCCATTGGTGAGATGCCCGACGCCGCGATAGACGTGGTACGGCAGGAAGGCGTAGAGCAGCGCGCACAGCACGGCCACGCCGGGCGAGAGGCCGAGCCGGCGGAATGCGAACAGGGCGGTGAGGCCGATGAGGTAGAAGCCGGCGATGAAGTAGAGGTTCATCGCCAGGCCGGACTGGCCGGTGATCGCCGCCAGCGGGCCCATCACCGCGTAGTTCAGCGAGTCGAAGCGCGGAAAGTCGAGGCGGTCGTATCCGAACGGATAACCGAGTCGCGGGTTGTCGAACAGCCAACCGGTTTCGGCGACGTTGTCGATCTGCGTCAGCTTGTCGATGGCGTCGCCGAAGAATGCGTAGGGCACATCGAGCCGGGTCAGGGGCAGCTCGATTCCCCACAGAAGCAGGATCGTCGTCAGCAGCAACAGCAACGCGACGGGCAGGGCGGCACGCAGCCGCGCATTCATCTCAGGAGCTCCGCGGCGTGGGCGCCGCAGCGTGCTCCGCATTGCAGCGCTCGCGTACCAGGGTTGGTGTCGGAGATTCGCGATCGCGGCTGATCATCAGTTCGGCCAGCAGTCCGACCATCAGCAACTGCAATCCAACCAGCACCAGCAGCACGCCGAGCAGAAGCAGCGGCCGCTCGCCGATGGCGTGGCCGAGCATCCACTGCAGGCTGAGCCAGCCAAGGATGCCAGTGCCGATTGCGCCGAGCAGCAGCCCTCCGGCGCCGAAAAGATGCCCCGGCTTGCGGCCGTAGCGGGTCACGGTCAGAACCGTGAACAGATCCAGCAGGCCGCGCAGAAAACGTCGCGCGCCGTATTTGGATTGGCCGAATCGTCGCGGATGGTGGGTGACCTCGATCTCGCCGATGCGAAAGCCGCTCGCGTGGGCAAGCACGGGCACGAAGCGGTGCAGTTCGCCGTAGAGGCGCACGCTGTCGAACACTTCGCGCCGGTACGCCTTGAAGCCGCAATTGAAGTCGTGCAGCGGAATGCCCGATGTCCGCGCCGTGATCGCATTGAACAGCTTGGACGGCAACGTCTTGCCCAGCGGGTCGTGGCGCGTGCGTTTCCATCCCGACACGACATCGTCGCCGGCGAGCACGGCCTCGATGAAGCGCGGCAGTTCCTGCGGGTCGTCCTGCAGGTCGCCGTCCATGGTCACGATGATGTCCCCGGCCGTTTCCTCCACGCCGATCTGCAGGGCGGTCGCCTTGCCGAAATTGCGGCGCAGGCGCAGTCCGTGGATGCGCGGATCGATCGCCGTGGCGGCCTGGATACTGGCCCAGGTGCCGTCGTTGCTGCCGTCGTCGATGAAGTGCAGGCCGACCAGCCGGAAGCGCTGCTGCGCGTCGGCGACGGTGAGTACCTG
>JASLGB010000073.1 GCA_030150315.1 Dokdonella sp.
GTCGTGGTTGGCCCTGCGCGCGTGGCGGAATCGACCGCATTTCGTCACAACCGCGCACGGACTCAATACACCCGGTTTCTACAGCAGCGTGATGACGCGCGGCGATCGCGTGATCTGTGTCTCGAACACGGTGCGCGACTATCTGTTGCGGCATTACCCGCACGTCGATCCGGGCAAGCTGGTGGTGATTCCGCGCGGCATCGATCCGGCGGAATTTCCCTACGGACATCAGCCGGATGCGACCTGGCGCGAATGGTTCTTCGCCGAGTTCCCGAAGCTGGACGGCGCGCCGCTGCTGACGCTTCCGGGCCGCGGCACGCGCTTGAAGGGACACGCCGATGCGATCGAGCTGGTCGCCGACCTCAAGGAGCGCGGCATCGACACGCGACTGCTGCTGCTCGGTGCGCGCCAGGCGGGACGCGAGGCGTATGTGGCCGAGCTGGAGCGTCTTGCGCTGGCGCGTGGCGTGGCCGACCGCATCGCTATCAGCGCGCAGCGCGACGACGTGCGCGATGTGTATGGCTGCTCCGCCCTGGTGCTGCAGCTGTCCAACAAACCCGAATCCTTCGGCCGCACCGTAGTCGAGGCGCTGTCGCTGTGCCGCCCGGTGCTCGGGTACGAGCACGGCGGCGTCGGCGAATTGCTGACCGACCTGTACCCGTCCGGGCGCGTGCCGACCGGCGACCGCGCGCGCCTTGCCGAGCGCGCCGCCGAACTGCTGCGCGCGGCACCGCCGATCGCGCCGCTCACGCGCTATCGCCTGTCCGACATGCAGCAGGCGACCTTGGCGTTGTATGACGAACTTGCCCGCGCCTGAGCGCCGCCTCGCGACTGTGTGGCCGGCCGTGCTGGTGCTGGCGGTGGTCGTGCTGCTGCCGTTTGGCCGTTCTGCGGAAGCGCCGATTGCCATCGGTGCGATCGCCGCGCTGGTGCTCGCGTTGCGCCGGCGCATCGACTGGTGCGACGACAGCGTGCGGCTGGTGCTGGCGGTATTTGCCTGTTACTGGATTGCGCTGCTGGTCTCCGGCGTCGGCGCGGTGGCGCCGGACAAGACCTGGTCGACCGTCGGCACCACCTTGCGCTTCCTGCCGTTTGCGCTGTTCGCCACCCATGCCCTGCGCGATGCCGCGCAATGGCCGCGCTTCGTCGCGGCCATCGGCATCGTCGTCACCGTGTGGCTGATCGATGCCTGGCTGCAGATGGCCACCGGCTGGAGCCTCGGCGGCCCGGCAGAGAAGGAGCGCCTGTCCGGCATCTTCGGTGCCGACAATTTGAAACTCGGCCCGACGCTGGCGACGCTGTCGCCGTTCGTATTGATCGCCGCCCTGCGTTGGCGCGGCTGGCGCGGTGGCGTGTTCGCCTTCGCGCTGCTTACTCCGGTGGTGCTGCTGGCCGGCTCGCGTGCGGCGTGGCTGTCGTTCGCGCTGGTCTGTGCCCTGCTGGCGTGGCGCGAGGCGCGCAACCGTCGCCAGTTGTTGCTGGCCTTCGCTGTCGCCGCGCTCGGCATCGCGGCGGCAGCCGCGGTGGCGCTGCACGGATCGGAACGCTTCGGCGCGCGTGTCGAGCGTAGCCTGCTGGTGTTTGGCGGCACCGAGTCGGCGGTGGACGATGCTTCCGCCGGTCGCATCCGCATCTGGCGCGCAACGCTGAAAATGAGCGCGGCGCATCCGCTGAACGGCGTGGGCGCGCGCGGTTTCCGCTATGCTTACGCGCAGTATGCGGATGCGAACGATCCCTTCGTCGACGCCAAGACCGGCATCGGCGCTTCGCATGCACACCAGATCGTGCTTGAAGTGCTGAGCGAGACCGGTCTCGTCGGGATCGGCTGCTGGCTGGTCGGCGTCTGGCTGATGTGGCGCGCCTGGCGCCGCGCCGATGCGGCAGCACGCGAGCGGGCCTTGGCGCCGGCACTGGCGCTGGTGGCGATGTGCTTCCCCATCAATACCCACCTTGCCTTCTACTCGGCGTGGTGGGGGCTGCTGCTCTGGTGGCTGCTGGCGCTGTACTTCGCCGCGCTCGGCGCGCGCACGGCAACGCGCTGAGTTCTGTCCGCAGTCGCCTTCGCCGCGTCGGCGATGCGCATCAGGATTTGCGTTCGCGCAGCAGGCTGAGGGCGAGTGCGCCGACCAGCGCGGCACCGCCAACCAGCACGCCCCACAGCAGCCATTGCCGCCACGGCAGCGGTGCCGGCGGTGCGTGCAGCACGGCGTTGCCGCCAGCCGGCTCTCCCTTGCCGAGCGTCGCCAGCGGCGGCTGCCAGTCGTTGCCGAAACGGCCGCGCAGCGTGGCCAGCGCGGTGGCCAACGGATAGTCCGGTCGCCGCGCCGTGCGGCTGCCGATCGCCAGTCGATACGGTGCCGGGCCTTCGGCCAGGAACACCAGCGCATCGGGGCGGTAGCCCAGCGTCAGTGAGGGCGGATACGCGAGTGGCGTGCGCGATTCGATGCGGAAACGGCGCTCGCGCATCGGCGCCAGCGGTACCTCGTCGTTGCCAAGCACCTCGTTGCCGACGTGCAGGCGATAGGCATCGACCTGTGCGAGCACGCGCGATGGCGATTTCGCGTCGCTGGCCGGAACGACCAGCGTCAGCGTGCGAACGGTGTTGTCGCCGGCCAGTTCGATGCGGGCGCGGTCGATCGGCAGCGCCGCGGGCAGGTGGTAGTCGAAGGCGCTGCTGCCGTCGGCAGTTTGCGCGCGTTGCGCGTCGGCGAGCAGCCATCGGCGCCCGAGTTCGCGCTGCGTGCTGTCGACCACCCGCGCCTGCGCCGAGAGGTTGTCCAGCGTGGCGCCGTCGTCGAGGCGGCGCAGGCGGAAATACGCGGCGCGGGCAGGCGCCACGTCCAGATCGCGCCGATCGATGCGCAGCTCGCCTTGCTGCAACGAGACAACGCCGGCTTCGCCGAGTGCCCGCCAATGTTGCAGGTCGTCGCTGGCGGCGACCGAGAAGCGCGCCGCAACGCCGGCGGCGGGCGCGCTCCAGTCGAGCCGGAATCCCTCGATCGGCTGCTTCACGGCGCCGGCATCGATCAGCCATTCGCGCACGCGCTCGCCCGGTGCGGCCAGTGGCGCGCCGGCATCGAGGCGGCGCAGGCGTCCGGCGTCGTCGCGCTCGATCACCAGCCGCAGATCGTCGTCGCTGCGCAGGGCGGTAGCGGGCAGCGCCAGCATCGGCAATTCGACGCGGCGTTCGCGCGCGACGGGCGGCGTGCGCGTTTCCGCGAGGGCCGATGGAACCGGCTGGCCGTTCGCGTCGAACACGGCGACGTCGCGCAGGCTGTCGCCCTGCAGCCATGCGCTGGCTTCCGGCGTCAGCTCGACCCGCCACGCCGGTGCGCTGGCATCGCCGGTTTCGATGGCGAACGTCCAGACGAAATCCGCGGGCGCGATCGCCGACGCGGCCGGCGCGACGAGCAGGGCCAGCAGGCCGGCGAGCGCGCGCTTCATGCGCCCTCCGCCTTGGCATCGCGTGGCGGTGCCGGTGCGAAATAGCCGACCACGGTGCAGAGCAGGCCGTAGGCGATGAACGAGGCGATGCCGAACAGGTTGCCGAGGCGGCCGCGGTCGATCAGCAGCAGCTTCAGCAGCACCACGCCCATCAGCACCGCGCCGGCCAGCCACAGCAGATGCTGGCGCCGGCGCGAGCCGACGATCCAGGCGGCGACACCGGCGAGGCTCCAGACCACGGTCAGCGCGGTCTGGGCGAGGTTGGAATTCCAGAGGCCTTCGTCCCACGGCACGCCGCCGAGGTGGTGCACGGCACGCAGGGTGGCCATGGTCGCCAGCGCGAATCCGGCCAGCGCCAGCAGCGGTGTGGTCCAGCGCGCATCGCGCACGCCGTCGGTGCGCTGGCTCCAGCGCACGAGACAGCCGAGCAGGGCGAGCTGGGCCAGCTCCAGCGGGTTGAGCAGGGGCAGGAACGGCAGCGGCGCACTCGCTCCGGGCAGGACCAGCAGATGCGCCAGTGCAACCACCGAAACCACGACCTGGCTGGCCAGCAGCAGCGGACGCTGGGCTTGGAAGTGTTCGCCCAGTGGCGGCGCCAGCCAGCGCGGGCGGCGCAGCGCGATGGCGAAGGCGGCGATCAGCGGCAGCGCGGTCAGCGCCGCGACCCAGCCGTCCGCCAGTCCGGCCGCTTCGGCCGCGCGCGACAGCAGGAGCATGGCGGCAGCCGTCCACGCCCAGAGCCAGCCGAGATGGGCCACTCGCAGCGGGAATGGGTCGCCGTCGCGCAGGCGATACAGGGCGAAGCCGCCGCCGATGGCATAGGCGGCGAGGGCGGCCAGCGCGGGCGGTGAGGTCAGCCACGGCGCGGCGCTGCCCATCGGCAAGACCAGCAGCAGGCCGGCGGCGACGAGGGCTGCCGTGGTCCAGGCAAGTGCGCGGGCGGGCACGTGGCGCAGGAATACGGCGGCGATCAGAGCACTGATTGCGGCAAAGGCGAGATTGGCGGCCGGATGCAGCAGGGGATCGAGGAAGCGCTCGATCTCGTTCGAGCCAGCGGCAAACCACCAGAGCAGGCCCCACAGATACAGCCCCAGCGCCAGCGGCGAGCGACCGCTGATCACGCGCGAGTAGAGCCACGCGCTGGCGAGCGCGGCGATCGCGATCAGCAGCGCGCTGGCGAACTGGCCATTGGCGAACATCATCGTGTCCGCAGAGTCGGAGTCGAACGCCGCCAGTGCGAACGCGCCGGCCGCCAGCACCTGCAGCGCAATGCCGGTAAACCGCGGCAGGCGGCGCTGCTGGCGCAGTCCGAGCCAGATCAGGCCGGCGCCTTCCAGCGCAAACGCGCAGGCGGTGGCGCGGGCACTCAGAGCCAGCGGAACGGCCAGGGTGGCGAAGCCGACCGCGACCACCGCGAATGCTTCGGCGAGTGGGCGCGCGCGCTGCCGCAACAGCCATGCCAGCGCGGCATGGATCGTGGCCACGGCCAGCGCCGAGTACGCCAGCGGCAGGCGTTCGCCTTCGAGCAGGGCGGCCTGCAGCATGAACGCGACCAGCGGATTGCCGAACACCAGGGTGCCGTCGACGAAGTCGCGACGCTGCGGCGGACGACGCAAGGCGTGCAGGATCGGGATGGCAAGATAGATCGTGAAGTACAGCAGCAGGAACGGCTCGGTGCTTTCGAGCAGCTCGCTGCGATAGCGCAACACGCCCCAGGTGGTGGCGATGGCATAGGTGAAGAAGAAGCCGATCAGGTTCAGCACGCGCCACGAGCGCAGCCACGAAATCGCCAGGATGGCCAGATTCAGCAGGGCGTAGTAGCCGAACAGCACGATGTGGTTGCCGCTGCCGGTCGAGATCAGGATCGGCGCGGCGAAGCCGGCAAGGATGGCGAGTACGGCCAGCGCGATCGCATCCTGCAGCACGGCCAGCACGCCGGCGCCGGTGACCAGAACCAGCATCAGTCCGAACGCGGCTTCCGCAGGCAGCAGGTGATACAGGCGGAACGCGGCGAAGACGGTCATCAGCAGGACGCCGATCGCGCCGCCCTGCAGGCTCAGGCCGAAGCTGCGCCGTGCATGGCGCTGGCGCCAGCCGAAGGCGAGGCCGGCGATCGCCGCGAGGGCGATGCCGGCAAGGCGGAATTCGACCGGCAGCGTGAACCAGCCCTGGTCGGCAGCGAGCTTGAGCAGGGCGGCGACGCCGGCGAACAGCACCAGCATGCCGATCTTGACTGGCACGTTGCCTTCGGTGAACCAGCGCTTGACCGTGGCGGCGAGGCGCTCGGCGATGCCGGGCGCACGCGGCGTGCTATCGAGTTCGCGCCAGGCGGGGTTGTGCGCGGGCGGCTGCGGCGAGAGGGCGACTGCTACCTCGGCGTCGCGCGTCGCGTTCGCCTGCCATGCGCGCGGCGGCGTGTCGGCAGGCGCTGCCACGGTTTCCGGCGAGGCGACGGTGGCGGCATGCGTGGCGGCGGATGCCGATTCCGGTGCGTGTTCGGTTTGCGCACGGGATGCTGCTTCCGCGCTGGCTGGCGTGCGCGGATCGGTGCACACGGGCGCGCCATTGCCGATCGCGCGGCGCAGTGCGTCGGCTTCCTGCCGCAATGCTTGCAGGTCCTGGCCCAGTGTCTTGAGGCGCCATGAAAAATAGACGATGCCGGCGCCGGCAAGCAGGGCGACAAGGCCTGATCCGGTTTCGGCGTCGATCGCCGCGGCAACGAGGATGGCGGCGATGATGGCCAGTGTCATGCGATCTCCCTGTGTGTACGGCCCCTACTCAGCCGCGATAGACGTCGGCTTCCCCTGCGGGCCTGGTCTTGAAGCGCTTGTGCATCCAAAGGTACTGGCTGGGCGCGTCGCGCACCATGCATTCGATGCGGGCATTGACGCGCGCGGTATCGGCAGCGACGTCGGCGGACGGGAAGTTGGCCAGCGGCGCTTCGAGCCGGATCGCATAGCCGCCGCCGTCGAGGCGACGATGGAAGAACGGCACCACCCACGCGCCGGACAAGCGCGCGAGATGGTGGGTGGCGGTGATGGTCGAGGCCGACACGCCGAAAAACGGCGCGAACACCGAGTCCTTGCCGCGCATGTCCTGATCGGGCGCATACCAGAGGATGTTGCCGTCCTTGAGCCAGCGCACGCTCTGGCGCAATTCGGTCTTGGTGAACATCGCCGCGGCGTAGGCAAGGCGCGCGCGCTTGATCGCCCATTCGAAGGCCGCGTCGTCGTGTTCGCGGTACATGCCGGCAATGCGGATATGGCGCGAAACCAGTCGTGCGCACAGCTCCAGATGCGAGAAATGGGCGCCGACCAGCAGCACGCCGCGGCCGGCGGCGCGCGCCGCTTCAAGGTGTTCCAGCCCTTCGATCTGCAACGGCACGCGCGCGACGGCGCGCTCCGATCCCATCCACGCCAGCGCGAACTCGACCAGCATCAGGCCGGCGTCACGCAGGTTCGCCTCGACCATCGCCGACTGCGCCGCGGCGTCCAGCTCGGGGAAGCTCAGCGCGATGTTGCGCGCGGCGATGCGGCGGCGTCCGCCCAGCGTGCGCGCGGCCAGCCATCCGGCGCCGCGGCCGAGCGGCAGCAGCCAGCGGTAAGGCAGCAGGGCGACGAGGCGGATCAGGCCGAGGCCGATCCAGGCCGGCCAGTGGCGCGGTGCGAGCAGGGCGGCGCGGAAGCGCGGGGCAGGTTGAGGCATCGGGCGATCTTATCGGCTCCTGCCTGATCGCCGCGAGGCAGGACGGGCATCGACCCGATTGCGCCGCGATTGGACTGAAATTACCTGATTACAGGGACAGACAGACGCGGCAGCCGTTGCCAGACTGCGCGTCGTTTTTCGATCCGTCCGAAAGGGGGCTCATGTCCAGCCTTCGTTGCGCCTGCTCGATTCTTGCCGTGGTGTGCGCACTGTCCGCCTCCGCGACGTGGTCCCGGACCATCCACTCCGGTGGCTCCGTCGCATCCAAGCCAGCCGCGCTCCGGCACGACACGGGCGATGCGGCCGGCGTCGCGACGTGCCCGACGTGCCCGAGAGCTATCGGCGCGCACACTTCTCAGGCCAGCCATCCCGGCAGCGCGAACTCCCTGCCGTCGCAGGGCACCCAGACGCATGCGGTCTCCGCGCCTTTGCAGCTGTCCCTGACGATCGATGACGGCACCGAGTTCGTGCAGCTGGGCAAGGTCGTCAGCTATCGCGTCGATCTGCGCAATGAAGGGGCGACGGCTGTCAGCGCGGTGCCGGTGACGTTCGCGTTGTCGAGCGGTTTCGATGGTGCTGCCACGCAGTGGCACTGCGATGGCGCCAACATCGTCTGCCAGCAGGATCCGGGCAATCCGCTGCGCTACAGCGTAAGTCTGCCGTCGAACGGCGTCGCGACCTGGCGCATTGATGTGCCGGTTCTCGGCACGACCACCGAGAGTGACGTGACCTTCTCCGCGGCAGCAAACGGCGACACGCCGGTGCTCGACGTCAACACGCTGGTGGTCTTGCGCGATGGCTTCGAGGGTACGGCGGTGCAGCCGGTGCTGGATTCCGGTTTCGAGTTGAGCCTGGGCAACAACGGGCCGTGGCTCTCGACGTCGACCAGTTTCGGCACGTCGCTGTGCGATGTCGCCTACTGCGGCAACGGCGGCGGGAGCGCGGGCCCGCACGGCGGAAACGTCTGGGTTTGGTTCGGAGGTACCAACCAAGCGGAGACGGGCACCGCATCGCAGGTGTTGACGATTCCGGCCGGTGGCCCTCGGCATCTCAATTTCTGGCTTAGGGCCGGCCTCGTCGCGGATGGCTCGGCCACGCTGGGCGTCAGCGTGGATGGAGTGGAAGTTGCCGAGTTCCACGAGCCGGAGTCGGATGAGGCGGGCTATACGCAGCGCAGCGTGGACATCAGTGCGTACGCCGACGGCGCAAGCCACAAGATCGAGTTCCGTTACACCAAGCCGGCTACGAGTGGCAGCTCGAACTTCAGCGTCGATGACGTGACTATCGATGCCGCGCCGGCGCCGGCCGTCGCACCAACTTCCGTCATGCGTTCCGCCGGCGATTCGGCACAGCGCCGGAGCCGCTGACACAGTCAAGTGGGGGGGGAGAGCCGGGAGGCAGGCAGGCGCATGACCTCCTGCCTCCCCGCACTCGGCGGACACTTGCGTCCGCCGCGTTCGGGCGGCTTGCGGCGGGTGGCTATACTGCGCGACGACCTTCTCGGGCTTCCTCCGTGCTGCAACGCTTCATCTACACGCTCACGCTGTATTTGCTGACGCCGTTCGTCCTGTATCGGCTCACGGCGCGTGGCATCAAGTACAGCGGCTACCTCGCGCGCTGGCGCGAGCGTTTCGGCTTCTTCCCCGATCCCGGCATCAAGGACAGCATCTGGGTCCACGCCGTCTCGCTTGGCGAAGTCAACGCGGCGGTGCCGTTGATCAAGGCGCTGATGGAGCGCTACACGGATACGCCCTTCGTCATCACCACGGTGACGCCGACCGGTTCGGATCGCGTGTTGCAGCTGTTCGGCGACCGCGTGTTCCACGTCTATCTGCCGTATGACCTGACCAGCGCCGTACGTCGTTTCCTGAATCGCGTGCGCCCGCGTCTGGCGGTGATCATGGAAACGGAGATCTGGCCGAACCTGTTCATGACTTGCGCCGAGCGCAATATTTCCATCGTGGTCGCCAATGCGCGCCTGTCGGAAAAATCCCTGCGCGGCTACTGGCCGATCCAGCCGCTGGTGCGGCGCGCGATCCGCTGCGCGAGCTTCGTCGCGGCGCAGTCGGCCACCGAGGAGGAACGCCTGCGCCTGCTGGGCGCTGCCGAGCCGCGGCTGGCCGTGGTCGGTAACCTGAAATTCGACATGGCGATACCCGAAGGCGTGCTGGAGCGCGGTACCGCCTTCCGCGCGGATGCCGGCGGCGGTCGGCCGGTCTGGATTGCGGCAAGCACGCACGAAGGCGAGGAGATGGCCGTCCTGAAGGCGCACGCGACGGTGCTGCGGCGTTTCCCGGATGCCTTGCTGCTGGTCGCACCGCGCCACCCGGAGCGTTTCAAGTCATTCGCCGCGGCCTGCCGCGCCTACGGCTTCCGCACCTCGACGCGCAGCGAGGAGGGCGGCGCGGATCGGTCGTGCCAATGCTTCGTGGCCGACTCGATGGGCGAGCTGCTGATGTTCTACGCCGCGTCCGATGTGGCCTTCGTCGGCGGCAGCCTGGTGCCGGTGGGTGGCCACAACCTGCTCGAGCCGGCCGCGCTCGGACGTCCGGCGATCGTCGGCCCGCAGACGTTCAACTTCGAGGAAGTCACCGAAGACCTGATCGCTGCGGACGCGGTCATGCGCATCACCGATGCGGACGAGCTGGGGCCGGCCGTGGTGCGTCTGCTGTCGCGCGATGCCGAGCGGCGACGCATGGGCGAGGCTGCGCTGGCGGTCATGCGCCGCGAGCGCGGCGCGGTCGAGCGCACGATGGCCGTGGTCGAGGCGGTGCAGGCACAGCGCTGATCCGCCGCGCGGGCCGAGTCGGCGTGTGTGATCGCCTGCTCCGGGTTGCCCGGCCCGAATCGCTTGTTGCCGATTGCCCGTGACCGATCGCCTGCGCCGGATCGTCCTGGCAGATCGTTCCGGCAAGTGGAATCGCGGGCATGAAAAACCCGGCAGCGGCGGTGTGCGCGCGATGCCGGGTTCGATGTGCCGCGGCTTCGGTCAGTCCAGCAGCGCGTTGACCGCTTCCAGATCCTTCAGCTCGACCACGCCGGCCGCCTGCTTCAGCAGCAGGCCATTGAGCACGAAGGCATGGCGCGCCGTGGAGTACTGGCTCTGCGCGTTGAGCAAGGTCTGCTGGCTGATCAGCACGTCGACGATCGTGCGCGTGCCGACTTCGTAGCCGGCGCGCGTTGCATCCACCGAGCTTTGCGCCGACACGACCGCCGCCTTGGTGGCTTCGACCTGGCTGGCGCCGGCGATGACCGAGCGGAAGCTGTTGCGCGTGTTCGCCTCGACCAGGCGTCGGTTGTACTCGAACTGGTCCTGCGCGAAATCGCGCTGGTGGATCGCCTGGCGCACGCGCGACTGGGTGTAGCCGCCACTGAAGATCGGAATGTTCACCGACACCTGCAGCAAGGGGCCCCACTTCGGGTCGCCGGAGAAATCGTTGAATCGCGGTGCGATGCCGCCGTAGCGCGTATCGCCCCAGCGCTCCGTGCGCGAATAGCCGAGCGTGCCGCTGATGGTCGGCAGGTGTCCGGCGCGCGCGGTGTTGATGTTCGCGCTGGCCGCTTCGACCTGCAGCGAGGACGAGGCCAGCGCCGGGTTCTGCTTCAATGCAACATCGACCCAGGCGTTCGGATCGTCCGGCGTCGGATGGTCGAGGGGCAGATCCTCGCGCAGCTTGCGGAATTCGCCCGGCTCCTTGTTGGTCAGGCGGCGCACGGCTTCGCGTGCCTGATCGACGTTGTTCTGGTTGGCGATCACGCTGGCCACGGCCTGGTCGTGCTGCGCCTTGGCGTCGTTGACGTCGGTGATCGCGGCGAGGCCGACCTCGAAGCGCTGCTGCGCCTGCTCAAGCTGGCGCGCGAGTGCCTTTTCGTTGGCGTCGGCGAACTTCAGGCCGTCGATGGCGCTGAGGACACCGAAATAGGCCTGTGCCGCGTCGACCATCAGCTGCTGCTGCGCGGCCGTGAAGGTGGCCGCGCCGGCTTCGGCGGTGTACCGGCTCGACTTCAGCGCGGTCCACTTGCTGATGTCGAGAATGCTCTGGCTGACCGCGGCGCCGATCGAGCGCGAGCTCGAATTTATGGTGCTGTCGGTGTACGGCAATACGTTGCCGTTCTCGTCGAGGATGGTGCCGTCGGCATTGGATCCGCCGCGCGAGCGCGTGTAGTCGATGTTGGCGCCCAGCTGCGGCAGCAGGAACGACCGCGCCTGGTCCACGCCTTCGTCGGTGGCCAGCTTGGTCGCTTCCGCTCCGGCCAGCGTGGGGTCGGACACCCGCGCTTCGTGATAGACCTGGATCAGGTCTTCTGCATGCGTTGCGGACGCGCCAAGCGCCAGCAGCAGCGCCAGCGAAAGGGAACTCGTGCGGATCATTCGATCATCCTCGGTGGTATGGGCTTTCCTGCACCGCGCGCCTACAGGACGAAGCGACGGGGTGGCTCGGCATTCTTGAGGTACGGGACGTCGGTCTCGAAGACGACTTCCTGTTGCCAATGGGTTTCGTCGATCCGGCGCAGCAGGGTGGCCTGCATCGCGGGCGAATCGCCAACGATCGCGAACAGGCGGCCGCCGGGCTTGACCCACGCACGGAAACGGTCCGGCACGGCGTGAACGCCGGCGCCGACGACGACGAGGTCGAACTGTTCGCCGGTCTGGAAACCGTGCACGGCCTCGGCCGTTTCCACCCGCGCGTTGCGCACCTGCGCGGCGGCCAGGTGGGCGCGCGCGTTGTCGGCGAGGTCGGCGTGCTGCTCGACGCTGACCACGGATTCGGCCAGGTGGGCGAGGCAGGCCGTCAGGAAGCCGCTGCCGGTGCCGATCTCGAGCACGCGCTCATGCGCCTCGGGGGCTGCTGCCTGAAGCACGCGGCCTTCGGTGATCGGCTTCAGCATCAGCTCGCCGTGACCGATCGGCAGGGCCATGTCGGTGAAGGCCAGATTGCGGTATTTCGCCGGAACGAACTGTTCGCGATGCACGCTGCGCAACGTATCGAGCGTGCGCATGTCCAGCACTTCGGACGTGCGCACCCGGTTCTCGACCATGTTCTGCCTGGCCAGTTCGGTATCGATCATTGCGGGAAACTCCCACCGGAAAACAAAAAGGATCGGGAGCATAGGCACTCGCCGAACCTGCTGCAATCTACCTTGACGTCGCAACCACCCTCGACGAAGTGCCGGAAGTCACCGCGATCGGGTGACGATTCCGCCACATCGGCGCTGCCGATCGGTACGGGCGTTGCAGCGTCGTGCGAAAAACCCGTAGCAACCTCCGTGCCAGCGCTTCCGGCGCCGGTTCGTCCGCGGGAATCGCCGCTTTGCCAGCCGACGCGATCGTCCGCGGACAGTGCGGACAGCGTCCGCTGTCGCCTATCGCGTCGGAGGTCGGCGTCAGCCGAACTCCCGGCGGCGGGCCCGGGCGGAACATCACCCCTCGTCGGGCGCACCGCCGCTGAGATGCGCCGGAGGGCAAAACGGTTGCAGTGACCGTGGCGACCGGGTCGTGTCGTGCCGACCGCGCATCGCGGCGACGAGGGCTGGCCCGACAGGCCAAGGGATGGAGAATGCTCCCCATGGGCCGACCGGATGCGGGAGGGAGAGAGCCGGCCGACCCATCGGGAGACTTTACCGTGCGACATGACAACCCTTGGCGTGAGCGGATGATGCCGCCATCTTGTGGCCGGTCCCGTTCGGGCCGCCGTGGCTGGCTGCAAGGCTCGCCTGTTCTTATACTGTCCGGTATAGTAAATTGCTTGTATCCGCTCGTCCAGTAGCAAATTCGACATGACTCCAGCCATCGCCAAGTCCTGTGGTCCCGGCCGTCCCAAGGACCTAGAGAAACGCGCGGCCATCCTCGAGGCCGCCAAGCGCCTGTTTCCGCAATCGGGGTTCGAGGGCACCAGCATGGATGCCATCGCGTCCGAAGCCGGCGTGTCCAAGCTGACCGTGTACAGCCACTTCACCGACAAGGAGACGCTCTTCGTCGCCGCAATTCGCGAGCGCTGCGATGAGCAGATGCCGCCGACGCTGTTTTCGGTCGACCGCTCGGCGCCGGTGCGGCGCCAGCTGGAGGCGATCGGGCACGCCTTCTATGCCTTGATCATGCAGCCCGAATCCATTGCCCTGCATCGGCTCATCACGTCCGGTTCGGCGAGCGCGCAGAAGCTCGCGCAGATGTTCTGGGATTCGGGCCCGCGCCTGCTGCACGACGATTTCGGTGAGTTCCTGCGTCA
This sequence comes from Dokdonella sp., assembly GCA_030150315.1. Classification (GTDB taxonomy): domain Bacteria; phylum Pseudomonadota; class Gammaproteobacteria; order Xanthomonadales; family Rhodanobacteraceae; genus Dokdonella_A. The sequence continues at coordinate 13,377 of JASLGB010000073.1, forward strand.
GGAAGTGGCCGAGGGCGTGCTCGACATCGAGAATGTTTCGCGTGCGGCGTCGCAGTTCTTCGCGCTGATCAAGGGCGAGCTGCATGCGCGACTGCTGTGCGGTTGTTCGCAGCCGGTCACCCAGGCGGATGTGGATGTCCACGTGCGTGCGACCGTGGAAATGTTCCTGCGTGCCTACGCGCCTTGCGCCGACCGGGTCGCCATGCGCGAGGTTGCGCTCTGACGCTCAGTCGTCGCTGTTGCGGCGCAGCCAGTCGCGCACGATGCGATCTTCCGCTTCACCCAGTTCGATGAAGCGGAAGCCGGCCCACCAGTGTCCCGGCGTCTGCGTGGCATCGGTCCACGATTCGTGCGCGCCGATTTCGAGCGGCTGCGGCCGTCCGTGCGCGTCGGGCAGGTCGAACGCGAACTGGTAGAGACCGTCGGCGACGATGCCGACATCCGACAGCAGCATCATCCCTTCCGGCGAAAGGTTGCCGATCTGGCCGATCACGCGACCGGTCATGGCATCGCTCACGCGGATCGGAATATGCGGGCGCTTGCGCGGCTGATTGCGCAGATCGTTCACGATACGACCTCTTGCGGCGACAGCGCTTCGACGATCGCCTTCCAGGCGCGGTCGATCAGCGAGGATTGCGGCGCCACCTCGACGAATGCTTCGCCGCGGACGACGTCGCGCGCGAGCTGGTCGAGCGTGCGGTCTTCGCAACGCGCGCCGCGCTGGTTCACGAACAGGCAGCGTCGCGTCAGCGGCGAGAACCACGCCAGTTTGCGGCGTACGGTGTCTCCCTGCTGGTTCTGCTTGAACAGGAACCAGGTTCCGAACGGCGTCGTGCGCAGTTTCTCCAGCATCTCCTGCTCCATCGCATTGAGCGGCGGTGGCGGTGCCGGCGTTGCGGTGGGCGGTGCCGTCGGCCGCGTCGGGAACACTTGCGCCACCGGCGCACCCATGACGCCGGTGACACGCGCGTCGGCGTGGTTCGCATCGAACAGCCGGCTGATGGTTTCCGGCAGTGCCTCGGTCGGCACACCCGTTTCGCGCAGGCCGGCTTCGAGTTCGGCGCGCGCCTGCGTATCGAGGCGTTGGGTCTGGTTGCCGTGCACCAGTGTGGAGGCAATCGACAGGCGGCGACGGAATTCGTCGCTGCTGCTGCCGTGGCGCAGTGCCGACAGCGCGAGCGCGTCGGTCCAGCCATGTTCCAGCAGGTGCCGGATCGCCGGCGTCGGCGATCCGTGCTGGAGCGCGCGATCGACCGCGCTGCGGGCGGTCGCGCGGGCGATCTCGAGGCGCTCGTGGCCTTGCGCGGCCTCGACCTGGCGCCGCTCGAACACTTCCGCGCGCCGGGCCAGCAACTGCATGTGCTGGCTGAGGTTATCGAGCAGGGTTTCAAACAGCGACGAGTCGCCCTCGTACTCGGCGCTGACGCTGTCCACCAACGCCTGCATCTTGCCGGTCAGGTCGGGATCGGATTCGTCGATCCAGTGCTGACTGGTTTCGGCCACCGCGTCGAGCAGGCCGCGCGCCGGGTGCGAGCGCTGCGTGAAGAAACGCGGGTCGCCCAGCGCAACGCGCAGGATCGGCACATAAAGGCGGCTGAGCAGCGATCTGGCACCGCCGCGTGAGCGCAGGTTGGAGTCGATGTATTCAAACAGGAGGCCGACCAGTTCGATCGTGTCGGCGTCGTGGTCCTGCAGCGACAGCGGCGTGCCGCCGGGGCCGGCATGGCGCAGGCGTTGCGACAGTTCGCGCTTGAAGCGCGCGTGGTCGTGACCGGGCGCGGAGCGATCGAAATGGCCGCCCGGAACGGGGTTCTCGCGCTGCCACATGCCGAGCAGGCTCTGCAGATCGTCCTTTCCGGCAGGCAGGGTCAGTGCATCGTGCGGCACGCGTCCGCGTGTGCGACGGCGCTCGTCGAGCAGCCGGTAAAGCGTTTTGATCAGCGTGCTGTCGTGGGAATCTTCCGCGTCGGCGGCGAATGATTCACGCATATCCGCGACGGGCACACCGGGCTTGCCATCGCGCGACGGCGCCGGCGTCGGTCCCGTCGCCGGGCGCGCGGCTTCCGCTGCGTGGTTGACGGGTTTCTTTCCACCCGGGTTCCACTGCAGGTGCGGCAGGATGCGGTGATCGACCAGATGCTGGTGAACGCGCTCGTAGAAATCCCCGAGCGAAGACATCGCCAGTCGATCGAACAGCCGATAGGCCAGCAGGCGGTGCGCGATGTCCAGTTCCAGGTGACGCAGCGCGTGGCGGATCGCCGCGGCGAATTGCGCCGGCCCAAGCGGCAGGGTGTCGAGCGGCCAGGCCGGGGTTTCCGCGAGCACGCCCATGCGGTGCGCCAGCAGATACAGCGCGCGTCCATTGCGGACTTCCGCCTTGCCGGCGATCTCGCGCAGGATCAGGTCTTCCTCCAGCATGGCCGTATCGACCAGCTCCAGCACGCCGCGCGCCGGCTTCACCTGCGGGCGCTCCATGCGCACCGCCGCGAGAGTCGACTCGGCATGCTGCAGGAATCGCGGAGCGGCATCGGCGCGCTTCAGGCGGATCTCGCCGAGGCTG
>JASLGB010000095.1 GCA_030150315.1 Dokdonella sp.
CAGTGGCGCGGCATCGGCTATCGCGCCGGCAGCCGTCTGTTCGTCAGCAGCATCGACGAAATCAGCGAACTGCTGGCGGTGCCCGCGCTGACGCCGGTGCCCGGCACCCAGCCGTGGCTGCTCGGCATCGCCAACGTGCGCGGCAATCTGGTGCCGGTCGTGGATCTCAACGAATTCATCACGGGTGCACGCAGCGTGGTCGGCGAGACGACCCGCGTACTGGTCGTGCGCCAGCCCGGCGGCAACGTCGGGCTGCTGGTCGACGAAGTGCTTGGCCAGCGCAGTTTTTCCAGCGAACAGATCGACGCGGCGATTGGCGAGGAAGATCCGCGCCACGCGCGCTTCGTCGGCGAGAACGTGCAGCTGGGGGAAGTTCTTTGGGGGTTGTTCAGCATGGCCGAGCTGGTGCGGGCAACAGAATTCCAGCAGGCAGCGGCATGATCGGGTTGTGGCGGCAATTGCAGAAGGTAGGGGGTGAAGTGTGAGTACTACGTCCGGAGCGCTTGCGCGCGAACGCAGCGGCGGTGCGAATACCGTCCTGTTCGTCCTGCTCGGATTCCTGTTCCTGTTCGCCATCGTGGACTTCGTCTACCTGTACATCGCCGGCAGCGATGACCGGAAGGCGACCGCCCTCACGACACAGATCCAGGTTTCCTCGCAGCAGCTCGCCAAGTACGCCGCGGAAGCGGCGGCCGGCAATGAACTCGCCCTGCAGGAGCTGGAGAGCACCCGCGCCAACATCGACACCTACGTCAAGGCGTTGAATGCGGGTGACCCCAAGACCGGCATGCCTCCCTACGCTGAAAAGCCGGGCGTGAAGGGCGAGCTGCAGCAGCTCAATCGCGCCTGGACCCAGCTGCAGGGCAGCGCGAAGAAGATTCTCGACAACAAGGAAGTGGTGCTGGCGGCGGTTTCCAACGCGAAGGACTTCACCGAAAAGCTGTCCGGCCTCAACGCGCGCATGAGCGAAGTCGTCAATATCCTGACCGACCGCAACGCCAGCGCGTCGCAGGTCTACATCGCCTCGCGCCAGATGCAGCTGGCCGACCGCATGGGCGGCCGCGTCGGCCGCATCCTTGCCGGTGGCGCCGACACGCAGAGCTCGGCCGCCGGCCTGGAGCGTGACGCGCGCCTGTACCAGACGGTCGTGACCGGTCTGCTCGAGGGCGCGTCGGAGCTCAACATCCGTCCGCTCGACAACGCCAACGCCAAGCAGATCGTCGGCGACGTGGCGCAGCAGTGGAAAGAGGCCGATGCCTCGATCCGCACCATCCTCGATGCCGCCACCGGTCTCGAGGACGCCAAGGGCGCCGCCGACGCGGTGTTCAACGACAGCCAGAGCGTGCTGCTGTACGCCTTCAGCGTGGCCCAGCGCATCGAGCAGCTGCCGCGCACCGACGTCATGCGCAGCCCGTTGTGGGGCGCCATCGCGGCCGCCGGCGCGCTGCTGCTGCTGCTCGTCCTCGGCTTCAACATGGTTCGCGACCAGCAGCGCCGCTACCAGCAGACGATGGAACTCAACCAGCGAAACCAGGACGCTATTCTGCGCCTGCTGGACGAGATGGGCTCGCTCGCCGAAGGTGACCTCACGGTCAAGGCCACGGTCACCGAGGACATCACCGGCGCGATCGCCGACTCCGTCAACTTCGCGGTCGAAGCGCTGCGCAGCCTGGTGACGACGATCAACGAAACCGCCGTGCAGGTGTCCACCGCCGCGCAGGAAACGCAGTCCACCGCAATGCATCTGGCCGACGCGGCCGAGCATCAGGCGCGCCAGATCGGTTCCGCTTCCAGCGCGATCACCGAAATGGCCGGCTCCATCGATACGGTGTCGCAGAACTCCGGCGAGAGCGCGGACGTGGCGCAGCGCTCGGTGCAGATCGCGACCAACGGTGCCGCGGTCGTGCGGCAGACGATTGCCGGCATGGACTCGATTCGCGACCAGATCCAGGAAACCTCCAAGCGAATCAAGCGCCTCGGCGAGTCCTCGCAGGAGATCGGCTCGATCGTCGAACTCATCAACGACATCGCCGAACAGACCAACATCCTCGCCTTGAACGCGGCGATCCAGGCGGCCTCCGCCGGCGAAGCGGGCCGCGGCTTCGCGGTCGTTGCCGACGAAGTGCAGCGACTGGCCGAGCGCGCGTCCGGCGCGACCAAGCGAATCGAAACGCTGGTGCAGACGATTCAGTCCGATACCAACGAGGCGGTCAGCTCGATGGAGCAGACCACCGCCGAGGTCGTCTCCGGTGCGCGACTGGCCGAGGACGCCGGTCATGCGCTGGGCGAGATCGAAACGGTTTCGCGCGACCTTGCCGACCTCATCAAGAACATCTCCGGCTCCGCGCGCCAGCAGTCCGCCGCGGCGACGAACATCTCCTCGACGATGAGCGTCATCCGCGAGATCACCTCTCAGACCTCGGTCGGTGCAAGCCAGACCGCCGAGTCGATCGGCAATCTCGCGCAGCTCGCTTCCGACCTGCGCCGCTCGGTCGCGGACTTCAAGCTTCCCGGATGAGCAATGACGTGATGAACACGATCCGCTCCAACCGGAACTCGCATGCCGACGCGGTGGAAACCGTCGTCGGGTCGCGTGCACTCGACCCGTGGGGGGCGGCTCGATGAAATTTCACTCCGAAGGGGAATTCACCGCGCTGAACTGGGTCAAGCCTGCGCTTGACGCCACCACGACGCTGGCGCGGGAAGCGCTGGAACAATACGTCGAGGCGCCGGAAACGCTCGCCCCGATGCGCGAATGCGTCGCCCATCTGCATCAGGTGCAGGGCACGCTGCGCATGGTGGAGCTGTACGGCGCGGCGATGGTGGTCGAGAACATGGAACGCCTCGCCGAAGGCCTCGTCGACGGTTCCGTGCGCCAGCGTGAAGAAGCCTATTCCGTGCTGATGCGCGGCATGGTGCAGCTGCCGGACTATCTCGAACGCCTGCAAAGCGGCCACAAGGACATCCCGATCGTCCTGTTGCCGCTGCTGAACGATCTGCGCGCCTGTCGCGGCGAAGGCCTGCTGAGCGAGTCGGCGCTGTTCTCGCCGGATCTCGCCGCCGCGCTGCCGGGTTCGGCTGCCGGCGCGCCGCAGGCACTGGCCGCCGCCGAGCGCCGCACCCAGGCCCTGCGCCTGCGGCTGGCCTATCAGGCGGCCCTGCTCAAATGGTTCCGCGACGAAGGCGCCGGCGAGCATCTCGACCGCATGATCGACGTCCTCGACCGCCTGCGCCGGATCTCGCACGACGAGAACGCGCGACGCCTGTGGTGGGTGGCTGCCGGCACGATCGAGGCCGTGCGTGATGGCGGCATCGCTTCCAGCGTTGCGGTGAAGCTGCTGTTCGGTCGCGTCGATCGCGAAATCAACCGCTTCGCCGCCGAAGGCGACGACGGTTTCGCCGCAGCGCCGCCGCGCGAGCTGACCAAGAACCTGCTGTACTACATCGCGCATTCCTCCAGCGACGGCGCGGGCATGCGCGGTCCGCGCTGCAGCGAGCTGATCCGCCAATACCGCCTCGACCTGCTGCTGCCGACCGACGTCGAGCTGCAGCATGCGCAGGGCTCGATGACCGGCCGCAACAAGAACCTGCTCGGCACGGTGTCTTCGGCGATCAAGGAAGACCTGCTGCGCGTGAAGGAAGCGCTGGACATCTTCCTGCGCAGCCACAGCGGCGATCCGGCCGAACTGGCCGCGCAGGGCGAAATGCTGCGTCGCGTCGGTGACACCTTGGGCATGCTCGGACTCGGCGTGCCGCGCCGCGTCGTCGAGGAGCAGCGCAAGGTGCTCGAGGAAATGACGCTGAGCCAGCGTCCGGTCGACGAGGGAGCGCTGCTGGACGTGGCCGGCGCGCTGCTCTACGTCGAAGCCTCGCTCGACGACCATATCGAACGCCTCGGCGATGCCGACACCGACGGTTCCGGCGAAAGCGAAGGACTGGACCTGCCGCAGGCCGAAGTGCGGCGCATTCTCGATGCGCTGATGCGCGAGTCGGCGGTCAACATCGTCCAGGCCAAGCAGGACATCATCGCGTTCATCGAGTCGCCGTGGGATCACGCCCGCGTCAGCCAGATTCCGCACCTGCTCGAGGAAATCGCCGGCGCCCTGCGCATGCTGACGCTGCCGGACGCGGCCGAGCTGATGGCCGCTCTCGTGCGCTTCGTCGAAGTGGAGCTGCTGGCGCATCGCCGCATCCCGACCGCCGAGCAGATGGACAAGCTTGCCGATGCGTTCGCCGCGATCGAGTACTACCTCGAGGCCACGCGTGAGCAGCGCCGTCATCGCGATCGCATCCTGGACATCGCCCGCGACAGCCTGCAGGCGCTCGGCTACTGGCCGCTGGCCAATGCGCCGGCCAAGCCGCAGTCGGAGGCGCCGATCGCGTTCGCCGACGTGCGCCCGCCAATGCCGGAGCCGGACGCTTCGGATGCGCCGACACGCACGGAAGCGATTTCGCATCTGCAGGTGCTGCCCGGCAGCGACCTGCACGATCTGGTCGTCGGCGATACCGTGTCGATCGAGGCACCGCAGCACGAAGTCGCGGGCCTGCGCTTCGCCGAAACCGGCGACGCGGACGGTGCCGCTTCCGCCGCGACCGAGCAGTGGATCGAGGTCGAGGAGGAGGTCGAGGAAGAAGTTCCGGCCGACGATTCGTTCCTGCCCGGCTTCCAGGCCGCGGCCGGCGAGGAGATCGACGACAGCATCCGCGAGATCTTCACCGAGGAAGTCGAGGAAGAAGTCGCCAGCCTGCGCGAGCAGATGCCGGCGTGGAAGCGCGACATCGAAAACCTCGATCACCTCAAGTCCGTGCGGCGCTCGTTCCACACCTTGAAGGGTTCGGGCCGTCTGGTCGGCGCGCGCGCGCTGGGCGAGTTCAGCTGGAAGATCGAAAGCCTGCTCAACCGCGTGCTCGACGGCACCTCGCGTGCCGACAACAACACTGTCGAGCTGGTCGACGAAGCCGTTGCCGTGGTCCCGGCCTTCCTCGCCGCGTTGCGCGGGGAGCAGGTCGGCTCGGCGCGTGCCGATGCGATTGCCGACGTCGCCGAGCGACTCATCGCCGGTGAATCGGCGACGTTGCCGCCGGCCACTGCACAGACCCGCATCGTGCGCCGCAAGGTGCGTCGCCTCGTTCCGGCGCCGGCTGCGTCCACGGGCGGCCTGCCCGAGATGTCCGCACCGGTGGGCGAAGCTGAAGTCCGCAGCCAGCCGGCGCACATCGATCCGGTGCTGTTCGACATCCTGCAAAGCGAAGTCGCGGCGCACCTGGGTGCGATCGAAGACTATCTCGCGCGCTGCGAAAACTATCCGGTGCTCGCCAGCGAGCCGCTGACGCGTGCCGTGCATACGCTCAATGGCGCGATCGCGATGGTCGAGATTCCGGCCATCGGCAATGTGCTTTCGCCGCTGGAGCAATACGTCAACCGCTTGCGCTCCGCCGCCGTGGCCCCCGAAGCCGAAGGCCTGGTTGCGCTGCGCGAAACCGTTTCGCTGACGCGCGACGTCATGGCGCGCCTGTCCGCTGGCGAGACCGATCTGCCGGCTTCTTCCGAGCTGGCGTCACGCATCCTGGCGCTGCGCGACTCGCTGCCGGAACCGGAAGCCCCGCACGTCTACGACTTCAGCGCCGACCTGCCCGAGCCGGAAGAATCCGAAGCCGCCCAGCCGGAGGTCGAGCCGCTGGCGATCGACACGTCGTCGCTGTCGTCGGTCGACCTGGTCGACGACGCGGCCGAGCCGGATTTCGACACCATCCTGCGCGAGATCGAAGCCGAGCGCAGGGACGGCGAGCTGACGGATATTCCGCTCGGCAACCCGCGCACCGACTTCCTGGCCGAGACGCCGGTCGGTGACGAAGCCGATGGCGGCATCGATATCGATCTGGACGAGATCTCGCTGATGATGGAGGGCGACACGCTCTCCGATTCGACCTTCGCGGTCAGCAGCGACTTCACCCTGCCGATGGATGAAGCGCTCGAGGACTCCACTGACGAGCCGCTCGACGCGTCCGGCCTGCACGATGCCTTCGTGCTCGAGGAATCGAACCTGACGGAGATCGACCTCGACGGCATCGAAACGATCGAGCTGGAAGACTTCCCGCCGACCGAACCGCTGGACGAGGCACCGGCTGCAGCCGCAGCGTTCATCCACGAAACGCCGGTTGTGCACGAGACGCCGGTCGAAACCGAGATCGTTCCGGAGTGGCGCTCCGCGGCGCCCGAATCGATCGAGTTCGAGACACCTTCGCCGGCCGCGTTTGTCGACGCCACCGCGGAAGATGCGCCGGCGGAAGCCGAGGTCGAGCCCGAGCCGCAGCCGACGGAAACCGCGTTCGTCGCGGACGTGGCGGACACGCCGGACACGCCGACGGCAGACAGCACGCAGCCGCAGGAGGCGGCGCAGGAACCTGCGGTTGCATCGGTGCCGATGACACTGTCAGGCGCGCCGGCTCCGGAACTAGCCGACGACGTGCATCCGGAAGGACGCCTCGACGCGGACGACATCGACGCCGACCTGCTCGACATCTTCGTGCAGGAAGGGCGTGACATCCTCGATCAGGCTGACGCGCTGGTCGCGCAATTGCGCGCGATGCCGCACGAGCGTGCCGCGATCAGCGGCCTGCAGCGCGAGCTGCACACGCTCAAGGGCGGCGCGCGCATGGCCGGACTGGCGCCGATCGGCGACCTCAGCCACGCGATGGAGTCGCTGGTCGACGCCCTGGCCGAAGGACGCCACGTTGTCGATCGCACCGCGGTGGAAGCACTCGAGCGCGGCTTCGATCGTCTGCACGGACTCGTGCAGCGCATCTCGCAGCGCCGCGCGATTGCGATGCCGGTGCGCGCCATCCACTGGTTCGAGAGCCTGGTGGCGGGCAATCCCGAGCTTGCCTCGCAGCCGCTCGCAGCAGCGGTCGAAACAGTCGCCGAGCCGCACGATGCATCCGTGTCGGAGCCGGCCGTCGTGGCCAAAGCGCCAGCCGAGCCGATCGAGGCGAAGGCTGCACGGCCGGCGCCGCGTCATCTCGGCGGTGCCGACGACGATTCGGCGCATGCGGGCCCGGACATCATCCGCGTGCGTTCGGATCTGCTCGACACGCTGGTCAACGCGGCCGGCGAAGTGTCGATCTACCGCTCGCGCCTCGAACAGCAGGTTGCGACCTTCCGCTTCAACCTGGTCGAACTCGACCAGACCGTTTCCCGTCTGCGCGACCAGTTGCGCAAGCTGGAGATCGAAACCGAAGCGCAGATCATCGCGCGCTACCAGCGCGAGCAGCACGATACCGGCCATGGCGTGTTCGATCCGCTGGAACTGGACCGCTTCTCGCAGTTGCAGCAGCTGTCGCGCGCGCTGAGCGAGTCGGTGTCCGACCTTGTGTCGATCCAGGGCATCCTCGACGACCAGACGCGCCAGTCGGAAACGCTGCTGCTACAGCAGTCGCGTGTGAACTCCGAGCTGCAGGAAGGCCTCATGCGCACGCGCATGGTGCCGTTCGATTCGCTGGTTCCCAACCTGCGCCGCACCTTGCGCCAGGCCGCGCAGGAAACCGGCCGTCGCGTGCAGCTGAAGGTGGAAGGCACGCAGGGCGAAATGGATCGCAACCTGCTCGAGCGCATGAAAGCACCGCTCGAGCACATGCTGCGCAACGCGCTCGCGCACGGCATCGAGACGCCCGAGGAGCGGTTGGCCAAGGGCAAGTCGGCCGAAGGCACGGTCGACATCGCGCTCAGCCGCGAGTCGACGGAAGTCGTGCTGCGCGTGGCCGACGACGGCCGCGGCATGGACCGTGACGCGATCCGCCGCAAGGCGATCGACCGTGGCCTGCTGCGCGCCGATGCGACGCCTTCGGATCGCGACCTGTATGCGTTCGTGCTCGAGAGCGGTTTCTCGACGGCCAGCGAGGTCACCCAGCTGTCCGGCCGCGGCGTCGGCATGGACGTGGTCCACAACGAGATCAAGCAGCTTGGCGGCTCGCTGGCGATCGACTCGACGCCCGGTCGCGGCACCGCGTTCACGGTGCGCCTGCCGTTCACGCTGGCGGTCACGCAGGCCATCCTCGTCAAGCTCGGCGAGGTCAGCTACGCGATCCCGATGTCGTCGGTGCAGGGCGTCGCGCGCATCTCGCAAGACGACCTCGACAATCGACTCGCCGCCGGTGACCTGAAGCACAACTACGCCGGCGAGGAATACACGATCTACGACCTCGCGCACCTGCTCGGCCAGCCGCGCGTGCGCAATACCGACGAGGCGCAGGTGCCGTTGCTGATGGCACGCAGCGGCGACATGCGCTCCGCCGTGCGCATCGATGGCGTGGTCGGTTCGCGCGAAATCGTGGTCAAGTCGGTCGGCCCGCAGCTCAGCTCGATCCCCGGCATCTTCGGCGCGACGATCATGGGCGACGGTGCGGTCGTGATCATTCTCGACCTCGCCCCGCTGGTCCGCCACGTCGCCATGCTGCGCGAGCGCATCGAGGTGGAAGGCGCCAGCCATGCACCGGCATGGATGCGCGGCGACATCGAGCATGCGCAAGATCACCGCCAGAAGCCGCTGGTCATGGTGGTGGACGACTCGATCACCATGCGCAAGGTCACCTCGCGCGTGCTGGAACGTGCCGACATGGACGTGATCACCGCGAAGGACGGCCTGGACGCGCTCGAGAAGCTGCAGGAAAGCGTGCCAGACCTGATGCTGCTCGACATCGAGATGCCGCGCATGGACGGCTACGAGCTGGCCACCTACATGCGCAACGATGCGCGCACGAAGGGCGTGCCGATCATCATGATCACCTCCCGCACCGGCGAGAAACATCGCCAGCGCGCGCTGGAAATCGGCGTCGAGCGTTATCTGGGCAAGCCCTACCAGGAAGAAGAACTGTTGCGCCAGGTCCACGAAATCCTGAGGCAGGACAATGCCCGCCACTGACGTCGCCATCGCATTGCTGAGCGAGACGCCGGAGGCCGGCGCGCATCTGCGCGATGCACTGCAGGAACTGGGTGTGCCCGTCGTCTACGAGTCGCCCGTGCGTGCGCTGGATACGGCCGCGCTGGAGCAGTCGCGCGCCACCGTCGTGGTCGTCAACCTCGCGGCGGGCGATGCGGAGCTGGATGGATTCGACGAGTTGATCGCCGATCCGCGCTATCAGGTGGTGATCAACGAGGCCGACGTCAGCAGCGGGCTTTCCGGTTGGGACCAGGCGCGCTGGGCACGTCATCTGGCGGCCAAGATCCTCGGCAGCGCCGATTTCGATCCGCCGCGTCCGGTCGATGCACAGCCGGTGCCGGAGCCGGATCTTTCGACGATTCCGGCGTCGCCGCCACCCGCCAAAGACGAGTCCGACCTTGCCGAGCTGACCGTTTCCAGCTCGGTGTTCGATCTTTCCGACGAGGCCGATCTTGCGGTCGAGATGCCGGAGCCGATGGCGCCGGAGCTGGAGCAGTTCAGCTTGGCCGACATCGACAACGACGGCATTCCCGTGGTCGAGGCGACCGAGGAATTTGACGGCTTCGACTTCGAGCTGCCGGAAATGGAAGGTGCCGCGGAGGACGAAGTGTTCTCCGACCAGGCACTGACGATCGACGAATCCCTGCTGGCCGCGCTCGATGAAGAAGCGCCCGCGCCGGTCGTCGACGACATGTTCAGCGCGCCGCCGCCGATGGAAGTGCCGGAGCAGGTGCCAGATCTGGTGCCCGACGAGCCGGCGCGACCTGCGTCCACGTCCGGTGCGTCGCTGGATTGGTCACTGGTCGACATGGTCGATGCGCCGGCGGAAGAGCCTTCACGCGAAACCGCCACGTTCGGAGTCGAGAAGGTCAGCGCCGAGGAATTCCTCGCGCACGCCGAACCCGAAACTGCCGCACCGGAATCGATCTTCGGATCGCTCGGCGGGCTGGAGCTGGTTCCGCTGGAGGAAGCCGTTGCACCGGTGTCGGTCGAGGCCGAGATCAGCGAATCGTGGCTGGATCCCGATTCGGTCGTGCTTCCGCCGAAGGTGCGCACGGTCTGGGTACTGGGCGCCTCGATCGGTGGCCCCGAGTCGATGCGCGAATTCCTTGGTTCGATTCCGAAGGACTACCCGGCGCTGTTCCTGCTGGCCCAGCATCTGGGTGGCCAGTTCGTCGACCTGATGGTGCGCCAGCTGGTCAAGGTGACCGCTCTCACGGTGCGCACGCCGACGCATGGCGAGCGGGTCGGCCATGGCGAAATCATTATCGTTCCGGCCACGCATCGCCTGCAGGTGGACGCCGAAGGCATCATCACGATGGAACGCCTGAAGGTCGACGGCGAAGCCATGCTGTCGATCAACCAGGTATTGCGCGACGTGGCCGACCGCTTTGGCGCGAACGCCGGCGCGATCGTGTTTTCCGGCATGTCCGACGACGCCGCCGAAGGCTGTCGCTACCTGGCTGAAAAGGGTGGCCGCGTCTACGCACAGGATCCGACAACCTGCGTCGCAAGTGCGATGGTGGACGGCGTGATCGAAACCGGCGCGGTCTCCTTCACCGGTTCGCCGAGCGAGCTGGCCGAGCACCTGCTGGCCGAGTCAACCAAGGGGAACTGAGGATGTCCGATCTCCCGCGCGAAATCCGCGGCGTCATGGTGCCGGTGACGGGCAATCGCCTGCTGCTGCCGAACGCGACCGTGGCCGAAGTGATCAGCTACACCTTGCCGGAGCGGATTCCGTCCGCGCCGAACTGGCTGCTCGGTCGCCTGTCATGGCGCGGCTGGCGCCTGCCGCTGTTCTCGTTCCCGATGCTGACCGGCGCCCTCACCGACGAGAACCGCACCAACGCGCGCGTTGCCGTGTTGAAGGCGCTCGGCGGCAATGCCTCGATGCCGTTCATCGCGCTTCTGGCGCAGGGTTTCCCGCGCCTGACCACGATCACGTCCGAGTTGCTGCTGCCGACGGCGGACGACACGCCGCATGCGGCGGGCGTGCATTCGGAAGTGCTGGTGCGCGACGATCGCGCCATCATTCCCGACCTCGACACCATCGAGGGCATGATCGCGCAGGCGCTGGCTGCCTGATCCGGCGACGGCTTCCGCAGCCGCCGAACCCCCTCGAAGTCACTTCTTCGCGACGACCACCCGCACCATGCGGCTGCCTGCCGCATGGTCGTGCCAGCCGCGGCGCTCGCGATCGACCAGGCACCAGAGCAGGCCGAGGCCGAGCGATCCGGCCACCACGACGAAACGCAGCAAGGCGCGCTTCCATGGCAGCGGCGATCCATCCAGTGCGACCACGCGCAGGCGCCACGCTCGCATGCCGATCGTCTGGCCGCCGCGCGCCCAGGAAACGATGAAGTAGAGGCCGGTCACTCCCAGCAGGGCGATCTGCTGCGCGAGATGGAATGCGGCCGGCGGATGCGCCACGTCGATGTCGCCGCCCACGAAGGCAAGCGACAGCGCAATCGTGAGCATCCACAGCGCAACCAGCGGGAACACGTCGTAGACGAGGGCGGCCGGGCGCGGCCAGAACGGAACAATCGGGGAGGACATGGCGATGCGCAAGCGGTGACGCGCGCTAGCGTCCCGGTTTAGTCTGGTCGGCGCAAGCCGTCTTTCAGCGTTTCCGCATGAGTCCACGCCCCGCCGCGCGGCCGTCCGCGCCTTCCACCGCCTTCCGCGACGTCGCGCCGCAGGATGCTGCGCTCATTGCAGCCTTCCTCGAGCGCGCGTGGTCGGAACTCGGTCTTGCCGACAACACGCTGGCCAGCTATCGGCTCGACCTGGCCGCTTGCGCGCGCTGGCTCGCCGCACGCGGACGGCTTCTGACGACGGCGAGCCGCGCGGACCTGCAGTCCCTCCTTGCCGAGCGCAGCGGCGGCGAGCGGCTATTCAGTCCGCGCTCGAACGCGCGCCTGCTTTCCAGTCTTCGCCATTTCTATCGGCAGCTCGTGCGCGAGGGTGCGATCGTCGACGATCCGACCTTGCTGATCGCCGCGCCGAAGTTGCCGCGCGGCTTGCCCAAGGCGCTGTCGGAGCGGGAAATAGAGCAACTGCTGCAGGCGCCGCCGGATACGCCGCTCGGCCTGCGCGACCGCGCCATGCTGGAGTTGATGTACGCCACCGGCCTGCGCGTGAGCGAGCTGGTCGGCATCGTCGCGGCGCAGGTGAATCTGCGCCAGGGCGCGTTGCGCGTGCTCGGCAAGGGCGGCAAGGAGCGTCTGGTTCCGCTCGGCGACGAAGCCGCGCACTGGCTGACGCGCTATGTCGCCGACGCCCGTCCGGCGTTGCTGAAGGGCGGCCGCAGCGAGGCGCTGTTCGTCAGCAACCGGCGCGCGGCGATGACGCGCCAGATGTTCTGGACCCTGGTCAAGAAACACGCGCTGTCGGTCGGCATCGCTGCCTCGCGCATCTCGCCGCACGTGCTGCGTCACTCCTTCGCCACGCATCTGCTCAACCACGGCGCGGACCTGCGTGCCTTGCAGATGATGCTCGGCCACAGCTCGCTGTCGACGACGCAGATCTACACGCTGGTGGCGAAGGAGGGCCTCAAACGGCTGCACGAGCGGCATCA
>JASLGB010000097.1 GCA_030150315.1 Dokdonella sp.
AGAACTCCAAAAGCTGGATTGCACGTTTGCGGCCGATACCCAGCGCATCGCGCCAGCGTGCGGCATCCACGCTGCCGTCGCGCTGCGCGACTTCCTGCAGGAGTGCCGACAGCTCGTCGATGCGTTCGCGCGCGTAGAACAGGTCACGCACGACCTGCAGCACGTCGCCGCGCGCCGATGCCTTGCGCAGGCTGCTCCGCACCAGGGTTTCATCGGCGCCGAGTGCGGTGGCGTGGTCGCGCACCCACGGCGGATCGAAGCGTCCGTCGACGATGCGTGGCAGCAGTCGCTGCAGCACGGCCTGCTCCGCCGCATCCAGCTCGACGCGGTGATCGGGACGATGCAGCCACGGGCCGCTGCGGCGCACCTCGGCGTCGGCCAGCGCAGTCTCGATCAGTGAACGCCACAACGCATCGTCCAGCGTCGGCTCGACCATGCGTCGCCATCGCGCCGTGTCGATGCCGGCCTCGTCCGGTTGCGCCGCGTGGAAACCGTCCAGCACCGCCAGCATGCGCGCGCGCAAGTCCGCCGCGTTCGGCGCGGAAATCACGAACAGGCCCGCCGTGGTCACGTGGCGCTGCGCGTCCGGCGGCAGAGTCAACTGCTCCGGCGCGCAGCCGCACAGACGCGCCAGGTCCTGCAGCGGCAGTCCGAGCGGCGCCTGCGCCAGCAGCGGTGAGATGCCGTCGCCGGCCAGCCAGCGTTCGATCGCGTCGAGCCACGCCAGCCGGGCAGACGAACGACGACGACGGTGTGGTGCAACGGGATCGAGCACGACGCCGCCACCGATCGTGTGCGCGGCCTGCGCATCACGCAGCACGACGCGCTCGCCGGCGGACAGGCATACCGGCTCATCGAATACGAGCTGCGCCAGCACGCTGTCGCCGCCGGCCAGCGCCTCGCCCTGCAGCGGCACCACGCGCGCAAGCCGGTGACCCGTGCCCGCATGCAGGTGCAAGGTCGCGCTGGCGCGAACCTTTTGCTCCCCGGCGAACAGGCGCAGGCGCGCATCGACTCGATGCGACGCACGCAGGGCACGCGCGTCTGCCAGCCAGTCGCCACGCGCAAGGGCCGCGCGCTCGATTCCGGCGAGATTGATCGCACAGCGCTGGCCGGCGCGTCCTTCGTCGCATTCGCGGTTCTGCGCATGGATGCTGCGCACGCGCGCCATCACCGTCTGCGGCATCAGCATCACGCTGTCGCCGACGCGGACGCGCCCGGCGCGCACGGTGCCGGTGGCGATCGTGCCGTGGCCGGCCAGGCTGAATACGCGATCGACGGCGAGCCGGAACAACGACTCCGCCGCGCGCAAGGCCGACCGCGCTGCGACGCCGTGCAGGTGCGCGCGCAGCGCGGCAACACCGGCATCCTCTGGCCGTGTCGCCGCCAGCGCGAACATCGGCGCATCGCGTAACAACGTCGGCTGCAGCAGGCAGCGGATCTCGCTCTCGACCTCGGCCACGCGGGCCGCTTCGACGCGATCGATCTTGGTGATGGCGACCGCTGCCGTCGAGATGCCGAGCAGGTCGAGGATGGCCAGATGCTCGCGCGTCTGCGGCATCACGCCATCGTCCGCGGCGACGACGAGCAAGGCGAAGTCGATGCCGCCGGCACCCGCAACCATCGTGTGCACGAAACGCTCGTGACCGGGCACGTCGACGAAACCGAGGATCGGGTCGCCGCCTTCCGGCTCGCCCTGCAGCGGCACATAGGCGTAGCCGAGTTCGATCGAGATGCCGCGTGCCTTCTCCTCGGCCAGCCGATCGGTATCGATGCCGGTCAGCGCCCGCACGAGGCTGGTCTTGCCGTGGTCGATGTGCCCGGCGGTGCCGACGATCATGTGCCGAGCAGGCTCCACTGCGCGCCGAACTCCGCCTCGTCGGTTTCGTCGAGGCAGCGCAGATCCAGCCACAAGGCCTTGTCGGCGATGCGGCCAAGCACCGGACGCGGCAAGCCGCGTAGCGCCGCATCCAGACGATTCAGGCCGCGGCCATTCGCCGGACGCAGCAGAAGTCCCGCGCTCGGCAGACATTCCACTGGCAACGCGCCGCTGCCGATCTGGCTCGCCATCGCCGCGGTTTCCACCGAGAAGCGCGCCCCCAGCGTCGCCTGCACGCGCGGTTGCAGGCGCTTGGCCTGACGCTCGATGTCCGCGGCCGGTCGTGTCAGCAGGCGCAGCGTCGGCAGGCGCTCGGCGAGATGTTCCGGCGCGCGATACAGCGCCAGCACGGATTCGAGCGCGGTCAGGGTTTCCTTGCCGACGCGCAGGGCGCGCTTGAGCGGATTGCGGCGTATCCTGGCGATCAGGTCGGCGCGCCCAGCCAGAACGCCGGCCTGCGGGCCGCCCAGCAACTTGTCGCCACTGAACGCGACCAGGTCGGCACCGGCGGCCAGCGTGTCGCGCACGGTCGGCTCGCGCGGCAGGCTCCAGCGCGACAGATCAACCAGACTGCCGCTGCCAAGATCCACCAGCAACGGCACATCGTGTGTCTTGGCCAGGGCCGCCAACTCGGACTCGCCGACGCTGGCGGTGAAGCCATGGATGGCGTAGTTGCTGGCGTGCACTTTCATCAGGGCCGCCGTTCGCGCGTCGATGGCTTCGGAGTAATCGCGTGCATGCGTGCGGTTGGTGGTGCCGACCTCGACCAGTTTCGCGCCAGCGGCGCGCATCACGTCCGGGATGCGGAACGCGCCACCGATCTCGACCAGTTCACCGCGCGATACGATCACGCCGCGACGGTTGGCCAGCGTGTTCAGCATCAGCAGCACGGCTGCGGCGTTGTTGTTGACCACGGTCGCCGCTTCGGCGCCGGTGAGTTCGCGGATCAAGGCCTCGACATGCGCGTCGCGATCGCCACGCCGCCCGCTGGCGAGGTCGAACTCCAGATTGAGCGGCGCGGTGAGTGCCTGCACCACTGCCTGCGCAGCGGACTCGGGCAGCACGGCGCGACCGAGGTTGGTATGCAGCACGGTGCCGGTCAGATTGAACACGGCGCGCAACGAGGGGC
>JASLGB010000205.1 GCA_030150315.1 Dokdonella sp.
CTATTACCGCGCCACCGGACACGACGTCGCATTCGGCGGCTGCATCGCGGCACGCAGCTACCTCAGTCTCGACCGCGTCGATGTACGCGACTGCCGCGCGGTCGGCGTCGGCTCGTATGGCGGCGGCACGTTCTCGTACGCCCTGCTGGCGCGCGACAGCACGATCAGCGGCAACCGGGCCTCCGGCAGGCTCGACGACGCCACCACGGCCGGCTTCGGCGGCGGCATCTACGCCTACGTTGTGCAACTGACCGGCAGCACGGTCAGCGGCAACCGGGCGGATTTCCAGGCCGACCCGCGCTTTTCGAGCTACGGCGTTGGCGGCGGCATCATGACCATCGTCGGCGGCAGCATCACCGACTCCACCATCGATTCCAATTTCAGCCAGGGCCGCGGCGGCGGCATTGCCAGTTTCACTAGCCTCGCCGTATCCAACAGCACCATCTCCGGCAACCGCGCCGACGAGGAAATCGGTGGCGGGCTGTTCCTGCGCTGGCCCTCGGCCCTGCAGCTCGACAACAGCACGGTCGCGTTCAACGAAGCCGGCGGCGATGCCGGCGGCATCTGGCTGAATGCGCCCGGCTCCCTGTTCCGCAGCAGTCTGGTCACGCACAACAGCGCGGGCAATGCGGGCGCCGGCAACGGTCACGACATCGGCAACCGGCTCAACCCCTACTCGCCGGAGACCGCGATCTTGATCGGCGGCGACCACAACCTGGTCAGCACCCGCGGAACCTTGCTGACACTGCCGTCGGACAGCCTGCAGGGCGATCCGAAACTCGCGCCGCTCGCCCACAACGGTGGCCCGACACGAACACACGCCCTGCAGATAGGCAGTGCAGCCATCGATGCCGGCGACAACCCGGACGGACTCGGCTTCGACCAGCGCGGCCTGCCCCGCGTGTACGGCTCTGCACCCGACATCGGTGCCTACGAATATCAGGGCGCACCGCCCGTCCCGGCCGCACCAAGGCCCGTGCCCGGCCTGTCCGGCTGGGGCGCGCTGCTGCTCGCGTTCGGCCTGGGACTCGTGGCACGCCGACGACAGCGCACCGGGGACGCGCAAGGACGCCCCGCCTGAACGCAAAAACCCCCGCCATTGGCGGGGGTTCTTGTTTGATTCCTGCCCTTGGGCGCGTGGCCGAAGGAGAATCTTTTTTGGCAGCCCCGGATGGATTCGAACCACCGAATGCCTGAGTCAGAGTCAGGTGCCTTACCGCTTGGCGACGGGGCTGTGTACTGGCGTAGTTTAGCGCTTGGAGTACTGCGTTGCACGACGCGCCTTGTGCAGGCCGACCTTCTTGCGCTCGACTTCGCGGGCATCACGGGTCATGAAACCGGCCTTGCGCAGCGGCGACTTCAGCGCCTCGTCGTACTCGACCAGAGCGCGTGCGATACCGAGACGGATCGCACCGGCCTGACCGGTCATGCCGCCACCGGCGACCGTGACCAGAACGTCGAACTTGTCCTGGTTCTCGGTCAGCTCAAGCGGCTGGCGCACGATCATGCGCGAGGTTTCGCGACCGAAGAATTCGTCCAGCGGCTTGCCGTTGACGACAATGGCGCCGCTGCCACGGCGCAGGAACACGCGCGCTGCGGAGGACTTGCGACGACCGGTACCGTAGTTCTGAGAATTGGCCATGTGCTTGCTCTGGTTCTTGCGCGCGATTACGCGTCGATGTTCAGGACTTGCGGCTGCTGCGCCGCATGCGGGTGGTTCGCGCCGGCGTAGACCTTGAGCTTGCGATACATCGCACGGCCCAGCGGGTTCTTCGGCAGCATGCCCTTCACGCCGATCTCGATCACGCGCTCCGGATGCGTCGCCAGCATGTCCTTCAGCGACGTCGTCTTCAGGTTGCCGATGTGGCCGGTGAAGCGGTGGTAGTTCTTGTCATTCAGCTTGTTGCCGGTGACAGCGATCTTCTCGGCGTTGATCACGACGAGGTAGTCGCCCGTGTCCACGTGCGGCGTGTAGATCGTCTTGTGCTTGCCGCGCAGGCGGTGCGCGAGTTCGGTGCACAGGCGGCCGAGCGTCTTGTCGGTGGCGTCGACGACGTACCAGTCACGCTTGACGGTTTCAGCTTTGGCGCTGATGGTTTTCATATGCGAAGACTCTGGTTCGGCCCCTGCGGAAGCGGGCTCGGCTGAAAGAGGGCGCGGGAGAATAACGGAAGACTTGCACCTTGGCAAGCATAATCCGTCAACCAGCGAAGCCCGCAATGCTAGCATGCTTTCCATGCCCGGCGATACCTCCCCGACCTCTTCCGACACGATCGTCCAAGCGCTGGCCGAACAGTGCGTGATGTGCGGCCTGTGCCTGCCGCACTGCCCCACCTACCGCCTCGCGGCGAGCGAAGCCGAATCGCCGCGCGGCCGCATCGCGCTGGCGCGGGCTTTCGCCGACGGCACCCTGCCGCCGGAAGCCGCGCTGCTGTCGCATCTGGATCAATGCCTCGGCTGCCTGTCGTGCCAGAAAGCCTGCCCCTCCGGCGTGCGCTACGGCGAAATCCTCGACCGCACGCGTGCCAACCTGCGCGCATCGCGCCCGTACGCGTCGCTGCTGACACGCTGGCTCGAGAACCCGCGCTGGCTGACGCGCATGGCGCGGCTCGGCGCGGCGATCGGCGCGCACCACTGGGCGCCGATCGCGGCGAAGGCCCTGCCGCGCGCGTCGCCGCTGCGGCGGCTGGCGCAGGCCATTCCAGCGCCGGTACGCATGCTGCCGCGCGCGATCCAGCCGCCCTCGCCGCGACGCAGCCGCGTCCTGCTGTTTCGCGGCTGCGTCGCCAGCGTGTACGACCGCGACACCTTCGCCGCGGCGCAGCGGCTGCTGGAAGCGCTCGGTCATGAAGTCATCGCCGGGACCTCCGGCGACTGTTGCGGTGCGCTGCCCAGGCACACCGGCGATACCGCCTCGGCATCCCGCCTCGCCGCCGCAACGCGCGAGTCGATCCGACGCAGCGGCGCCGGGGTCGTTCTGAGCACGGCCAGCGGCTGCTTCGGCGATCTGCGCGAGACCGTTGGCAGCGATGGCGATGCGCGCCTCCTCGACATCCACGACTTCCTTGGCAGCGACGAAGACTGGACGCGGCTGCGCTTTCGCGCGCTGAACCTCCGCGCCGCCCTGCACACGCCCTGCACGCAGGCCAACGTCGTCGGCGGCAGCGCGGCGATGCGGCAGCTGCTGGCGCGGATCCCCGCACTGGATCTGATCACCCTGCCCGACCAGCCACGCTGCTGCGGCGCAGCCGGCAGCTACTTCCTGCGCTTGCCGCAGATCGCCGACCGCTTGCGCGATGAAAAGCTCGATCAGGCCGCCGCGCTGCGCCCGGACCTGATCCTGACCACCAACATCGGCTGCCGCCTGCACCTTGGCAACGGCCTGCGCGAACGAGCCGCAGCCGTGCCCGTGCTGCACCCGCTGGCACTGCTCGCGCAACAACTGGAAAATCCGGCGCCATGAACCGACATGCACTGACACCGCTGGATCGCCTCCTCGTCGAGGTCGAACGCGCGCTCGGCACGGTCTTCGTGCCCACGCCGCACTCCCTGCAGCCTTCCCCCGCGGGCGCCATCGAGGATGGCGAACTCGACGAGACACAGCGCCGCCATGCGGCCGGACTGATGCGCGTGAACCACGTAGGCGAGGTCTGCGCACAGGCGCTGTATTTCGGCCAGGCCGCGGTCGCCCGCGACGAGGCCCTGCGCGCGCAGCTGCTGGAGGCGGCCGCGGAAGAAACCGATCATCTGGCCTGGTGCGGCGAACGGCTGGAAGAACTCGGCAGTCGACCGAGCCTGCTCAATCCGCTGTGGTACAGCGGCGCCTATGCGATCGGCGCCGGCGCGGGACTGGTCGGCGACCGCCTCAGCCTCGGCTTCGTGGTCGAGACCGAACGCCAGGTCGAGGCGCATCTCGGCGAGCATCTGGAAACCCTGCCGCCCGGCGACGAGCGCAGCCGCGCGACGATCGCGCGGC
>JASLGB010000249.1 GCA_030150315.1 Dokdonella sp.
GGCCTATGCGCTCGGTACGCTGCGCTGCCGTCCAGGTGCGCGCGGCCAGTTCGCGGATGGTCGGCTCGGTCGCCGCCAGCGGAATGTCCTCGGCGAAAGTGTCCTCGGACGAGATCGACTGCGTCGGCCGGTCGGGCTGCACTTCGCCGCGATCGATGCCGTGCGCGAGTTCGGACAGGCGCAGGCCGTAGCGACCGAGCTGCGCTTCGAGTGCGTGCGCGTCGAACGCGCGCAGTTCACCGACGGTGCGGATGCCGAGCGCGGCAAGACGGCCGTCCGTGACCTTGCCGACGCCGTGGATGCGCGCGACCGGCAGCGGTGCAAGGAAGTCGGCCACCTCGTGCGGGCGGATCACGAACAGACCGTCCGGCTTGCGCCAGTCCGACGCGATCTTGGCGAGGAACTTCGCCGGCGCGACGCCGGCCGATGCGGTCAGTTGCGTCGTCTCGCGGATTTCCTCGCGGATCGAGCGCGCGATGGCCGTGGCCGAGGGCAGGTCCGTCTTCGGCGAGGTCACGTCGAGGTAGGCCTCGTCCAGCGACAGCGGCTCGACCAGGTCCGTATGCCGCAGCAGGATCTCGCGCACCTGTCGCGACACCGCCTTGTAGCGCGTGAAATCCGGCGGCACGAAGACCGCATCCGGACACAGGCGCTCGGCCCGCACCGCCGGCATCGCCGAGCGCACGCCGAACTGACGGGCCTCGTAGCTGGCTGCGCAGACGACCGAGCGCGCTCCGCGCCACGCGACCACCACGGGCCGGCCGCGCAGGGATGGATCGTCGCGTTGTTCGACCGACGCGTAGAACGCGTCCATGTCGACGTGGATGAACGTGCGCATCGACGCTGAGCCCGGGGAAGGCGTGCATCCTACTCTGCCGCCGCCGAGGCCGGCCGCGGCGGCGCGCGGATTTCCTACGCGCCGGCACGGCTGCGGCGCATCGCGGTGGCGTGTCGCGCGCGCCAGCATGGCGCTTCCCGGACGGAGCAGGCCGATGCGAAGCGTTCAATGGATGGTCGCGGTGATCGCCTGCAGCGCGATCGCGATGGAGTTGTCGTCAGCTACCGCGGCGCGGGCGGAGCCGGTCTACCGCTGCCGCGCCGCCGACGGCGCCGTCGCGTACCAGGACCGGCCTTGTGCGGCACGGCAGGCGCAGGCGGTGGTGACCATCGAACCGGCGCCCATGATGGACGCGGCTGCCACTGCGGAAGCACCGGATCGTCGCGTGCCGGCATCATCGCGTACTCCTGCCAGAACACGCGCCGCGCGCTCCGCGCCGGCCACGTCCTGGCAGTGCCGCGCGGCCAGCGGGGAAGTGTTCTACCGCCATTCGCGCTGCCCGAAAACCTTGCCGTCGACCGCGTCGCCGACGCATCGACGTGGCGCGCCGCCTGCGCGCATCGGCGTTGCCGCAACGCCGGTGTCGCGCGGCCAGGCCTGTCGCGGCATGGCTTCCGGCTATGGCCGCAAGGGCGCCGATCTCGACGAACGCGCGTCGACCTATGATCGCAATCTCGGACGTGATCCGTGCCGGCATCCTTGATGCGTGCGGCGGACACTCGCGCCGTCGCGCGCTAGGATGCAGCGATCCTTCCGCGAGACAGACCCATGCATCCGATTTTCCGTGTTTCCGCGCTGGCGCTGGTGCTTGCGACCGCCGCGGCCTGCTCGCCCGCCCCTGCGCCCGCACCGGCTCCCGCCGCTCCCGCCGCTCCCGCACCGCAAGCGCAGGGAACCAAGGAACTGGGCCTGTACCAGCAGCTGCTGGGTCAGAAGTCCTACGAGCTGGCGGTGCCGATCGGGCAGGAAATCGTGCAGAGGTTTCCGGACAGCGCGGCCGCGGCCGAGGTGCGCAAGACGCTCGACGAGATCACCGCCAAGGCGACGGAAGAAAGCGCACGGCGCCGGCTGGAGCGCCTGTGGTCGTACCAGACCAGCAAGGAATCGGGTTCCGAGCAGATCCACGCGTCGATCTACAGCAGCGACATCAACGCCGACGCGCGCGTGCGGCTGATCCTGCGCCGTCACGCCGAGTGGGGACTGAGCGTGTACCTGTTCGGCAGCGGCAAGGGTTTCGAGTGCAAGGGGTTGTGCACGCTGGAGGCCGGCTTCGACGGCAAGCCGGCGAAACTGGCGGCGTATCTGCCCGATACCGGCGAGCCGGCGATTTTCATCAAGGATGAGAAAGGCTTCATTGCGAAGATGACGGCGGCCAAGGAGTTCACCATAAAGGTGACCGAAAAAGGCAAGGGCGCACGCACGTTGAGGTTCGAAGTCGGCGGCTACGACGCGGCGAAGTTCCCGCCGCTGGCGCCGTCCGCATCCAAGCCGCGCGCCAAGAAGAACTAGCCGGACCAGGCACGACATGGCGCGCAGCCGGGCAACCACCGTGGACGGGTATCTGGACGAGCTGCCGCCGGAGCGGCGCGAGCTCGGAGCGGCCTTGCGCGCCTTCATCCTGAAGAACCTGCCCGAAGGCTATGTGGAGTCGATCGGTTGGGGCATGCCGGTGTACGAGGTTCCGCTGTCGCGCCATGCCGACACCTACAACGGCCAGCCGCTCGGTTACGCCGCGTTCGCCGCGCAAAAGCATGGCTGGTCGCTGTACCTGATGGGTGTTGCCATGGATCCGGCCCGTCATGAGGCGCTGCTGGCCGCCTTCGCCGCGGCGGGCCTGAAGGCGGATCTCGGCAAGTCCTGCCTGCGCTTCCGCTCGCTGGACGATTTGCCGCTGCAGGAGATCGGGCGCCTGATCGCGTCGACGCCGGTCGAGGCCTTCATCGCCGAACACGAGCGCGTGCGCCGCCGTTGAGCCGCTCAGATCGCGTCGGGATCGGCCGACTCCAGCCGCACGCCGCTGGCGACGACCTCGTAATGCCCCTTCGACAGCACGCGCAATTCGCCGCCATCGGCGAGGCAGACCTTGGCCAGCCGTTCGATGTGCGCGTTGTCGTGGCTGGCGGGCTCGACGTAGACGTGCACTTCGTAATCGTTCCCGTCCGCGCCGTGCGCGTGGTACAGGTGCTTGAGCAGCATGGAGGACTCCCGGCCGTCTGTGCCGAGCCATGTTAGCGCCCGTTGCATGAGCGGGCGGTAGACTGGCGTTCCAGACCGTCCCGTTTCCCGGGTTGCCGAGGACATTCGCCATGAAACGCTTCCTGCTGTCGCTGCTGCTGTTCGTACCGTTCCTTCTGCCCGCCACGGTGCCGGCCGCCGAAGCGGGGCCGGAGATTGGCCAGCCGGCGCCGGATTTCCGCCTGCAGGATCAGAAAGGTGCCTGGCATACGCTGCAGGCCGAGCACGGCAAATGGCTGGTGCTGTATTTCTATCCGAAGAATTTCACGCCCGGCTGCACCACCGAGGTATGCACCTATCGCGACGACATCGTCGAGCTGCGCAAGGCCGGCGCCGACGTCTTCGGCGTGAGCCTGGACGACGTCAAGTCGCATGCCGAATTCGCCGAGAAGTACAAGGTGCCGTTCCGCCTGTTGTCGGATGCGGACGGCAGCGTGGCGCAGGCGTACGGCGTGCTGGCCTCGAAGCTGGGCATGAAGTACGCCAAGCGTGAAACCTTCCTGATCGATCCACAGGGCAAGGTCGCCAAGCGCTATGTGGATGTCGATCCGAAGGAAAACTCCAAGCAGGTGCTCGCCGATCTGGCGGCGCTGAAGTCCTCGCAAGGCTGAGCGATGGCAGCAACGAAGCGTGCCGGCCGAAAGCCCGCGCCGGCACGCAACGGGGAAGCATCCGCGGCCATCGTCGAGAGCTTTCCACCACAGGTTGCCAACGGTTGCCGCCTGCTGCTGCTCGGAACCGCGCCGAGCGTGGCCTCGCTCGCCAGACAGCAGTCCTACGCGCATCCGCACAACCTGTTCTGGCCCTTCATGGGCGAGCTGTACGGCGCCGGCCCCGAGCTGCCCTATGCCGGACGCATCGCGCGCCTGCAGGCGCTCGGCATCGGCATCTGGGATGTGCTCGAACGCTGCGAACGTCCCGGCAGCCTCGACAGCGGCATTGTGACAGCCAGCGAGGTGGCCAACGACATCCCGGGGCTGTTGCGGCGCCAGCCGGGGATTGTCGCGATCGGCTTGAACGGTGCGAAGGCGCATCAGGTGTTCTTGCGGCGCATTGCGCCGGCGATCGACGCGGATGCCGGCTCGCGCCTTGCCGTTCTGGCGCTGCCTTCGACGAGTCCGGCGAACGCCTCGATCGCGCGCGCCACCAAGCTCGAACGCTGGCGCGCCTTGCTGGAATTCGTGTCGCCGGCCTGAGGTTTCCGCGCGGCAGTTTCTCGTCGTTCAGCTTGTGCAGTCCACGCTCCTAGGGCGTTAGTCCACTCAAGGAGAATGACCGATGAAAACCTTGCTTTCCGGTTTTGTGGCCGCGGCTTTTCTGTTCGGAACGATGGGTGCGATGAGCACGGCCAGCGCGAAGGAAGCCGATCTTGATTGCAAGCTGCGCTTTTCCTTGACCGGCTGGTCCCTGATCTACAAGCACGCCGAAGGGCATGGTGTGGTGACCTGCGCCAACGGCAGCACGATGCGCGTGAAGATCGAGTCCAAGGGCGGCGGCCTGACCGCCGGCAAGTCGCATATCGAGAACGGGCGCGGAACCTTCACCGATGTGCGCCACATCAACGATGTGCTGGGCACCTACGCCAAGGCTGACGCGACGGCTGGCGCGATCAAGGCCGGAACGGCGCAGGTGCTTTCCAAGGGCACGGTCTCGCTGGCGCTGGCCGGCGCGGGCGAAGGCGTAGAGCTGGGGGTCAGTGTCGGCAACTTCGTGATCAGCAAGGCCGGTACCTCCAAGAAGTAATCGCCGGCAACGACGGCAGCTCCGGCAGGAAAGAAAAGGCCCGCGCACTGCGCGGGCCTTTTCTTTCCTTGCGTCGCGCTATTTCAGCGTCGACTCGAACAGCTTGAGGATGCGCTTGTACTCGTCCAGCCAGGCGTCGGCATGCACGAAACCATGGCGCTCCAGCGGATAGCCGGCGAGTTCGAAGTTGTCCTTCTTCAGCTCTACCAGCTTCTGGAACAGGCGCACCGAGTCGGCGAACAGCACGTTGTCGTCGATCATGCCGTGCGCGATCAGCAGATGGCCCTTGAGGCCGTCGGCAAATTCCATCGGCGAGGAGCGCTCGTACGCGATCGGATCGTCCTGCGGCGTATTGAGGATGTTGGACGTGTATTCGTGGTTGTACTGCGCCCAGTCCGTGACCGGGCGCAGCGCCGCGCCGGCCTTGAACACGTCGGGGGCGCGGAACAGCGCCATCAAGGCCATGAATCCGCCGTAGGAGCCGCCGTAGACGCCGACGCGCTGCGGGTCGGCGGAGGCGTTCTTCTCCAGCCACTTCACGCTGTCGATCAGGTCTTCCAGCTCCGGGTGGCCCATCTGGCGATAGATCGCGGTGCGCCAGTCGCGGCCATAACCCTCGCTGGCGCGGTAGTCCATGTCGAGCACGACATACCCGCGTTCGGCCAGCAGGTTGTGGAACATCTGCTCGCGGAAGTAGTTCGGATAGCCGAGGTGCACGTTCTGCAGATAGCCGGCGCCATGCACGAACAGGACCGCGGGGTATTTCCTGGACGGGTCGAAATCCTTCGGCTTGTAGAACTTGGCGTAGATCGGCGCCTTGGTGTGCGAGGACGGCACGGCGACGATTTCCGGCATCAGCCACGACATCGCCTTGAACTCGGCGGTGCGCGTGTCGGTCAGCGTGCGCGGCGTCGCGCCCGGCTGGGCCGCCGCGATGGCGAGCTGGCCCGGAACATAGGCACTGGAATGCACGATCGCAAGCTGGCTGCCGTCTGGTGACAGGGCGAACTGCTGCATGCCCTTCAGGTGCGTGATGCGCTCCAGCGCGCCGCCGCTGCTGGCCACGCGATACACGTCGTAGGAATACGGCGCCTCGGCATTCGTGCGCAGGTAGAACCACTTGCCGTCGGCGCTCGGCGTCGGCGAGGAAACTTCGAATTCGCCCTGCGTCAGCGCCTTCGCCTTGGCGTTCGGGGCCTGCGTGTAGAGCTGCGACCAGCCGCTTTCCTCCGACAGGTACCACAGCGTGCGGTCGTCGCGCAGCCAGCCGAATTCGTTGAAATTCCAGTTGATCCAGGCTGGATCGGTCAGGCGGTGACGCGGCTGCAGCTTGGCGCGATCGAGGTCGACGCTGGCGATCCAGCGGTCCTTGTTGTCGATTGCGCGGATCTGGATCGCCAGCTGCCGACCGTCGGCGCTCCACGCGATGCCGCCGCCGCCACCGTCTTCGCCGCCGGCAACGATGCGCACTGCGCGTGCCTTCGACGGCTCGGCCTTCGCGGCCTTCCTGCCTTCGGGCGATGCCTTGTCCGACAGCGCTTCAAGACCGAGCTCGCGGCGGCGCTGCGCGTTTTCCTCGCGCACGGCCTTGAGCGGATCGTCGTTGATACCGGGCAGGTCGCCATAGGCGAGCGGCTGCTGCGTGCGCTTGTCCAGATCGAGCAGCAGCAGCGACTGCGGCGCCGGTGCATTGCGGCCGACGCGCACGCGTTCGTCCTCCTGCTCCTCGTAACCCGATTCGGTGACGAAGCGCTGCAGCTTGCCCTCGCGTCCTTCCTCGTGGTTCTTCGGTGACGTGACCACGAGCAGGTGGCGCGCGTCGGGCGACAGCGAGGTGGCTTCGATCTTGATGTCGCCACCGAGGTAGAGCGGCAGCGGCGCGCGCGTCGGATCGCCCTTGGCGAAATCGTCGGCGTTCTTCTTCTGCGCTTCGCGGTCGGACTTCAGCTTGCGCAGCGTGGAGAAGTAGCGCAGCTGCTGCTGAGCGAGGTCGTCGGGCTTCTTCGCCTCGGGGTCGTTCTCCGCGCGCAGAACGGCCGCCGGGCCGGAAACGCCGCTGGCGAGGTCGTAGCTGAACCAGTCGTTGCCGGCGCGATACTGCAGCGCGCGGCCGTCGGCGGAAAACTGCGGCGAGGCTTCCAGCTGCGGCGTGCGCGTGACCTGGGTCAGGCGGCCGCTGGCGAGATCACGCAGGAACACATCACCGTTGCGGACAAAGGCGGCGCGCGCGCGCGCGCGGTCGAACACGGCATCGGCGCCATCGGTATTGGCCGTTGCCGCGGGGTCGACCACGACATCGGTGTTGCCGGCGAGATCGACCCGGTGCAGGTCGCGCACCGGCGAGCCGTTGCGCTTGAGGCGGTAGTAGACGCTGCGGCCGTCCGTGCTCCAGTAGGGCATCTGCACCGGAGCGCCGATCCAGTCCGGATCGGCCATCGCCTGATCGATCGTGACTGCGCGCGCGGGGGCGGCGGCGAGGCTGAGCAGGGTGACGAAGCTGGCGACGAGGGCGCGTTGCATCGGGCGTGGACTCCGGAAAGGCAAGACCGCAAGCATAGCCGCTGCGGGACGCCGGGCTATCGGCCGAAAGTCCCGCTGCGCTTGGCAAAGTGGCGCCGATGCGGCAGCCTCGCCTGTCCGCCTCCATTGCTTGCGTGCGCCATGACCCTGCCTTGCGTCGAAATCGAAACCGCGCCGAATCCGCGCCATTCCATCGTGTGGTTGCACGGCCTTGGCGCCGACGGCAACGACTTTGCGCCGATCGTGCCGCAGCTGGTGGACCGTGCATGGCCGGCGCTGCGCTTCGTATTTCCGCATGCGCCCAAACGTCCGGTCACGATCAACGGTGGCATGCCGATGCGCGCCTGGTACGACATCAAGGGCACGGCGATCGCCGACCGCCAGGATGAAGTCGGCATCCGCGAATCGATCGTGCAGGTGGATGAGTTGATCGCGCGCGAGGGCGAGCGCGGCGTGGCACCGGAGCGGGTGATCCTCGCCGGCTTCTCGCAGGGCGGCGCGATCACGCTGGCGGCCGGAACGCGCCATGCCTCGCGTCTGGCAGGTCTGGTCGCATTGTCGACCTATCTGCCGCTGGCTGAAAAGACCGCCGCCGAACGCAGCGCCGCGAATACCGCCACGCCGATCTTCATGGCGCATGGAAGCCATGACGCGGTGGTGTCGCAGGCGCTGGGCACGACCAGTCGCGATGCGCTGCAGGCGCTGGGCTATGCGGTCGACTGGCACAGCTACCCGATGGCGCACCAGGTTTGCGCGGAAGAGATCGATGACCTGCGCGCATGGCTGGGCAAGCGCTTGTCGGCGGACTGAGCCTTCAGCGCGCGGGCAGCGGCATGCCGCGCCGCCAGAGCAGGGCGGCTTCGGTCAGGGCCGCTCCGCTTGGCAGATCCAGCTTGATCTTGATATTGGCGCGGTAGGTTTCCACGGTTTTCGGGCTGAGTCCGAGGCGGTCGGCGATGCGTGCCGTCGTCACGCCGGTGGCGATCAGCTCGAAGACTTCGTTCTCGCGCGGTGACAGCGGCAGCTTCGGTGCAGACAGGCTGGGTTTGAGCGCGCATTGCGCGCAGATCGCGGCTCCTGCATGGGGTTGTGTGCAGTTGCTGATGCGGCGCAGAAGGCTGCTCAACGCCTCAATCGAATCGGTTTCGCTGGCGAAGGCGCAGGGGGAGATGGCCGGATCGACTCCGCCGATGTGCGCGTGCGGCGACAGCAGCAGCATGCGAGGCAAGTGCCGAATCTGCTCCAGCGCCAAGTGGAACTCCAGCGCCAGCACGAGCACGGCTGGTCGATGTCGCTCGACAGCATGCTTAGTCGCTTCTGCCGTGGCAGCAGCCTCGCGCAGGGCAATCGTCGGGAAATGTTCCAGCACGCGCGCGAAGCCGAGGTGCAGCAGCGGGCACGGGTGTCCAAGCACCAGGCCGATGTGTACGCCGGGCGGCGCCATCGCGATGTTCTCGCGCCGCGCGCGATCGTTCTTGTTCACCCCTGCCTCCCTTGTTCGCCGGCGTCTCTGTGTACGCCTTGCGTTCGCTACGAGAGCCGCTTCGCGCGTCACGCTGATACGGCCGTGGATTCCCCGCGGTCGAAAGCCAGTCTCCGCCCGCTAGTGTCACTCTGCGGCGGCGTGCTCCGCCACTGTGTCGACGATATTTTTGGTCGGATCGCGATGGCAGGCGAGCAGCAGCGCGAGGCCCATGCCGGCGGCGCCATCGTCGTCAGCGTCCATGCGTCGTGTGCAGTGCGGATGCGCAGCAGGGCGGTGGCGTACCGCTGCGCATCGACCCTTTGCTTCGGCAGTTGCCGTGCCGCAGTTCGCGCGCGCCGGCTTCGGTCCGCGCCGGTGGCGGGCCGCGTCCAGTCCGTGACGGACTGCGCGGGCCGGCCCGTGGCCGTTGGCGGCCGAGCCGCTTCGATCTCGCGCGGCCCGTCGACGCGGTCAGGCAGCAGTCGGCAGTGCGGTGCGCCGAGCAGAGCGCACGTGGCGCTGCGGACCTCTACGTCAGCAGCGCCTGCGCCTCGATGCGCGCCGCCAGCACGCGCAGCGCCAACCGCACGCCATCGCCGTTGCGCGCGTCCAGCCCGATTACCGGACAGTCGCTGCCGCGGCGCCGCAGCAGCGCGCGAAATTCCGCAACCGGGGTGGCGCCAGCGGCGTCCCGATGCGTGACGACGGCGACCCGCTCAACATTGAACAGGCGCTCGTCCATCCGGCGCAGCAGTTCATTCAGTTCCGGATCGAGGGCAGGGCGCCGGGCATCCATCATCAGCAAGACGCCAAGCGCGCCCGGCGCGAGGATCTCCCACAGGAACTCGAAGCGCGATTGCCCGGGTATTCCGTAGAGGCCGA
>JASLGB010000285.1 GCA_030150315.1 Dokdonella sp.
CTGGTCGATGCCCTCGCCAAGGCCGAACTCTTCCTCGACCCGCGAGCTCCGCCATTCGCTGCGGCAGAACAGGCAGATCAGCAGGTCGGTGCCGGGCTTCGCGCGAATCTCGGTGGCGCCGCACTTGGGGCAGTGGTTGAGACCGTCCTTGAGCTCGGCCGAGGCAGTATCGATGGCGACCGGATCGGGCGCCAGCAATTCGTCACGGATCGGCTCGGGCAGCGTTTCCGGATCGATCGGAAAGCTGCCCGGCGGTGGCGGTACATCCCGCGGCGATCCCGGGCCGGTGGGGCCCACCGGCGGAGGCGTGTTGGCGTTCGACATGGGCGTCCGTGACGATTACAGACCCAGCGCCTTGGTCTTGAGTGCGTCGTAGTCGTCCTGTGTGATCAGGCCGAGATCGAGCATTTCCTTGGCCTTCTTCAGCTTGGCGACCGGGTCGTCGGCGGCCGGCGTGGCCGGAGCGACCGGCTGTTGCAGGTTGCCGAGGCCGCCCATCATGCCGGAGGCCATGCCGATGCCCATCATGCCGGCGGCACCGCCGTTCTCGCCGGCGGCTTGCATGCCCGCCGCGACGCTGGCCTGGAGATTGGAGTTGCCGCGCGCACCGGCCAGCGCGTCCGCACGCTGCACCGTCTTGAGCAGCTCGCGCGTGTTGGCGTCGTACTCGATCGAGATGATCGCGGTCTTGACGATGGCCAGGCCGCGGTCGGACTTCCACTGGTAGGCGTTCTCGACCGCATCCGAGAGGCTCTTGGCGAAGCCGATCGAATCCTGCTGCAGCTTGGTGATGCGATTGCCCTTGCCCGGATCGTTCGTGTAAAGGCTGAACGCCGGCGCCAGCGAACCGACCACTTCATTGAACAGCTGGCTGGCCGCCGCGTTGTCGAGGTCGGTGAAGTCGAACACCTGGCCCGGCTGCAGGTACGCGGCCGGCACGAAGTTCTTCACGAACAGGATCGGGTCGACGATCTTCATCGTGTACGAGCCGCGCGTGACCGCGCCGACCTGCGTGCCGAGGAAGCCGTCGTCCCAGTAGATTTCCGACTGCGTGCCGAAGCGGTTGTCCGGCAGCTCCTTCAGCGACACGAAGAACGCCGCTTGCTGCGAGCCCGGCTGGCCGCCAAATTTGAAGCGCTCCCAGCTTTGCTTGATCAGCGATTCGACCAGGCCGCCGCCGGTGAAGATCGACTTGGAGTTGATGTCGTCCGAGCGCCACTCGTAGCCGCCCGGCTCGGCGGCGAAGCCGGTGATCTTGCCGTCCTGGAACAGCAGCAGGCCGTAGCCTTCGGGCACGACGATCTTGGAGCCGTCGGTGATGATGTTGGACGAGCCGCGCGTGTTGGAACCGCGACCGGCATTGGTGCCCTGGGGAACGGCCGCGAACAGCGCCGCAGTCGAGGGCAGGCCACTCGGTACCGTGTAGAAGTCCTTCCACTGATCGGCCAGCGTGCCACCGATCGAACCCACCACTGCCTGAATGAGACCCATGATTTCTTCCTGTAATTCCTGATCCGGACACCGCGCCCGCCGAGGCCGAACTATACATGGCCGATTCGCGCGGTGAGGAGCGGTTTCGTGAACGGATTCCTGCTGCCCCGGGGCGCCCATCGACCGCGCTGACCAGCGCCGGGATCGATGCCGGAGGATGCGCGCTGGCCGCGCCGGGCGGGCTCAGCCGTTATCGAGCTCGTGATGGATCAGCACCACGCACTGCGAGGCGAACAGCATGGTCGGGCCCAGCGCGATCTTCTTCGCGCCAAGGCGCTCGAGGCTGTGGAAAGTCTTCTTCGGCATCGGGATATGGTCGGTCAGCAGAAAGCAGGGATTGCCGCCGAATGCCTGCTCGCGGATCGGCGTGCCTTTCCGGTCCATCACGAACAACTCGTGGTCCTGCGCCAGTCCCTGCACCAGCCGTTCGAAACTGATGGTCTGCACGGTGACGCCCGATTCCACCGCGCGCGTTTCCTCCTTGCCCATGCCGACCGAGGCATCCAGCGCCTTGGCGATCTTGCCGAGCAGGGCGCGCTCGTCGAAGCCTCCGATGTCGTGCATCGCGTTGGCCTCGAAGCGGATCGTGCGCGAAAAATCCGGCGAGCTTTCAAGCACCAGATGGACGACCACATCGGGACGGTGCGACTGCGCGACGAAGATCGCGTTCATCAAGGCATGCGCCAGGATTTCCGGGTGCGCATCGCCGCCGATGCCGGCCAGTAGCGCGCGGCTGTCGGTGGGCGCCGCGCGTGCGCGAAGGACGAAAGTTCTCATGCGCGCATTGTTCCCGCAAAGGCGGCATCGGCGAAAGGCATCGGAAGCACGCCGGTCGCGCCGTCACGGCCCGCGTGCGGGCAACGCCGTGCCGCTTCCGTCTTGCCTCGCGTGCGGATCGCGCGCCGCCGGCTGCACGATCCACCCATTGCCCGGACAAGAGGCGAAGCAGCGGCCGCCTAGCCGCGCAGCGCCGCCTCGATCGCGGCGATGTCGATCTTGTGCATCGTCATCATCGCGTCGAACGCGCGCTTGGCCGCCGCGCGATCGGTACTGGTATAAGCACGGGTCAGCACGCGCGGCGTGATCTGCCACGAGATGCCCCATTTGTCCTTGCACCAGCCGCAGGCGCTTTCCTCGCCGCCGTTGCCGACGATGGCGTCCCAATAACGGTCGGTTTCGGCCTGGTCGTCGGTGGCGACCTGGAACGAGAACGCTTCGTTGTGCTTGAACGCCG
>JASLGB010000308.1 GCA_030150315.1 Dokdonella sp.
GTCACCTACAACGGCCAGCCTGTCGCCGGCTTCGCCGTGCAGCTGCAGACCGGCGCCAACGCGCTCGGCGTCGCCGATGCGGTGAAGAAGCGTCTGGACGAACTGCAGCCCAGCTTTCCACAGGGCGTCACGTGGTTTGCGCCGTACGACACCACGCCGTTCATCGAATTCTCGATCAACGAAGTGGTCAAGACTCTCGCCGAGGCGATCACCCTGGTGTTTCTGGTGATGCTGGTGTTCCTGCAGAACCTGCGCATGACCACCATCGCCTTGCTGGTGGCGCCGGTGGCGCTGGCTGGCGGCTTCCTCGGCCTGTGGCTGGCCGGCTTCACGATCAACCAGCTCACCTTGTTCGGCATGGTGCTGGTCATCGGCATCGTGGTCGACGATGCCATCGTCGTGATCGAAAACGTCGAACGCATCATGACCGAGGAAGGACTCGGCCCGAAGGAAGCGACACGCAAGGCGATGGGCCAGATTTCCGGCGCGGTCGTCGCGATCGCGGTGGTCCTGATGGCGGTGTTCATTCCGAGCGCGCTGCAGTCCGGCTCGGTCGGCGTCATCTATCGCCAGTTCTGCATCACGATCGCGATCTCGACCGCGTTCTCCGCCTTCCTCGCGCTCATCTACACGCCCGCGCTGTGCGCCAGCCTGCTGAAGCCGATCCACGGCACGGAAAAGAAGAACGCGTTCTTCCGCGGCTTCAACCGCGTCTTCGACCGCGTGCAGAAGACCTATACCGGACACATCTTCTCCGCGGTTCGCCACGCGCCGTCCTGGATGGTCGCCTTCCTCGTCTCGGCTGTCCTGTGCGGGTTCCTGTTCGTCAAGCTGCCGTCCAGCTTCGTGCCGGAAGAAGACCAGGGCTTCGCGCTCAGCCTCGTGCAGCTGCCATCCGGCTCCAGCATCGAGCGCACCAAGAAGGCGATGGGCGAAATCAGCGACGTGATCCGCCAGAATCCGTCGGTCGAAGGCGTGATCGCGGTGGCCGGCTTCAGCTTCATCGGCAACAGCGAAAACACCGGCATGGCCTTCATCCGGATGAAGCCGTGGAAGGAACGCACCAAGTCCGACCAGGTCGCATCCAGCGTGATCGGCCAGCTCAATGGCGCGCTGTTCATGGGTGTGAAGGACGCCCAGGCCTATGTCATGAACCTGCCGACGATCCGTGGCCTCGGCCAGTTCGGCGGTTTCGACATGTTCCTGCAGGATCGCGCCGGACTGGGTCACGACGCGCTGATCGACGCGCAGAACACCCTGCTTGCCAAGGCGGCTGAAAAACCGGACCTGCTGACCGGCGTGCGCCCGAACATCCTGCCGGCGACGACGCAGCTGGCGATGAAGGTCGACCGCGTGCAGGCCCAATCGATGGGCTTGGCGCTGTCCGATGTCTATACCGCGATCCAGCTGATGCTGGCGCCGGTGTATGCGAACGACTTCTTCAACCAGGGCCGCGTGCAGCGCGTGACGATGCAGGCCGACGCGCCGTTCCGCATGAACCCTGATGCGCTCTCGCGCTTCTTCGTGCCCAGCTCGACGCAGACCGAAACGATCACGACCGCAAAGGGCAGCACGACCCTGCCGGCGATGATCCCGCTGTCGAACGTGGTCAGCACGGAATGGAAGATGGCCGCGCCGACGCTGACCCGCTACAACGGCTATTCCGCGATCCAGATCAACGGCAGCCCGGCGGCGGGACGCAGCTCGGGCGAGGCGATGACGGCGATGCAGGACATCATCGACAACGACCTGCCGCAAGGCTTCGGCTTCGACTGGACCGGCCAGTCGCTGCAGGAAATCATTTCCGGCAATCAGGCGCCGATCCTCTATGCGCTGTCGCTGCTGATCGTGTTCCTGTGCCTGGCCGCGCTGTACGAGAGTTGGTCGATTCCGTTCGCGGTGTTGCTGGTGGTGCCGCTGGGCGTGCTCGGCGCACTGGTCGCGACGATGGCGCGCGGCCTCACCAACGACGTCTATTTCAAGATCGGCATCATCACCATCATCGGCCTTGCGGCGAAGAACGCGATCCTCATCATCGAGTTCGCCGTGGCCGAACAGCGTGCCGGTCGCCCGCTGGGTGCAGCCGTGATCGATGCGGCACGCCTGCGCCTGCGTCCGATCCTGATGACCTCGTTCGCCTTCATCCTCGGCTGTCTGCCGCTGGCGGTCTCGACCGGCGCCGGCGCCAACTCGCGCCATGCGATCGGCACCGGCGTGGTCGGCGGCATGTTGTTCGCCACCCTGCTCGGCCTGCTGTTCATTCCGGTATTCTTCGTGGCCGTGCGGCGCATGCTCGGCGACAAGCTGGAATCGCGCGAGGAAACACGCGCCCAACTTGCTGCCGGTCACCAGAGCGGACACGGATGAGGCAGCCATGCCGTGAAGACGCCCCGCGACGACCCGCGCTGGCGGGTCGTCGCACAATGACGGCAGCCATCGCCCTTGTCCTGTCCGCACCCGCGCTGGGCGCGGACTACGAACCGGCGCCATGGCTGGCGCAGCGCGATGCCAATCCCTTCGTCGCGGCCGGCGGTTTGCCGCTGGCACCGCCGGCGGTTGCTGCCGACGATCGCTGGCATGTCGATGTCGTGCTGTCGGCCAGCAATACCGAAATCGCGTTCGAGCGCGGCGGCGAGCACCTGCTGTTCGACATGGAAACGCACGAAGCACGCATCACCGCCTCGCGCGCCTTCGGCGACCACTGGATTGCCCGTGCAACGCTCGCCGCAACGCGCTTCGAGCATGGATTCCTTGATGGATTCATCGAGGATTTCCATCGCGCCTTCGGATTCACCAATGGCGATCGCGGGCGGCTCGAAAGCAACGGCCACACCATCGACTACGCCGACGATCGCGGCTCGCGCGTCCTGCTGACGAGTCCGCGCAGCGGCGTCGCGCCGTTGATGGTCGATCTCGCATGGCGGTCCGCATCCGATGGCCATGAATGGCTGTATGGCGCTTCGCTGAAGCTGCCGACCTCGCGTGCCACGCCCCTGCTCGACGATCGCTCCACCGATGTTTCGGCCTGGGCGGCGCTGCAGTCGACGCGCGCCGAACGCCTGCGCTGGGGCGCGCGTGCGGGAATGATGGTGCGCAGCGGCGGCCAGCTGTTGCCGCGTCGCGCCAACGGCTCCGTGCCGTTCGTCGATGCAACACTCGGCTGGCAGCTTGCTTCCCGCTGGCAGGTGGCCGCGCAATACCAGTGGCACGGCGCGCCATACAACTCGGACATTCCCCTGCTGAGCGAGGCAGGATCACTGGCGATTTCGACGGCGTGGCAAACGCGCAGCGGCTGGACCTTGCGCGCGGGACTGGTCGAGGACGTGCCCTCGCGGCATGCGCAGGATGTGACATTTTTCCTCGGCCTGTCGCGCTGAGCGTTACAATCGCCGGCCTTGCCCGACGACGACCCTGCAATGAGCGCCAACGAACAAGCCCTGCTCGACAAGACCTGGTTCTACCGCTTCACGCTGCCGAGCGGCCGCATCACGCAGACCTACGACGACGGCGCGCTGGATTCGATCCACGACACGCGGCTGGCGATGATGCACGAGGTGCTGCGCGCGCGCTTCGGCGACTCGCTGCGCGGCCACAACGCGATCGACATCGCCTGCCATCAGGGCTGGTTCGCGACCAAGCTGGTCGAGGCCGGTGCCGATGACGTCCTCGCCGTCGACGCGCGCAGCGAGCACGTCGCCGACACCACTCTGGTGCGCGACACGCTGGGCCTGGACACGCTGCGCGTCATACAAAGCGACGTGCACCTGCTCGACACGGCCGCGCTCGGCCAGTTCGACGTGGTGCTGATGCTCGGCCTGATCTATCACCTCGAGAATCCAGTCGGCGCGCTGCGTCAGGCGCGCGCGCTCACGCGCCAGGTCTGCCTGGTCGAAACCCAGGTCGTGCCGGGCATGACCGGCATGGTCGATTACGGCAGCTACCGCTTCGTGCGGCCGCTCAAGGGCTCGTTCGGCATCATCGACGAGACCGAGGAAACACACGGCCCGGAAACCAGCACCACCGGCATCTGTCTGGTGCCGAGCCTCGAAGCCCTGTTCTGGATCCTGCGCAAGGTCGGCTTCACGCGCGTCGAGCTGGTACCGCCACCGGCGGACGCCTACGAACCGCTGAGCTACGGCAAGCGCGTGATGGTCGCGGCCTACCTCGACTAGCACTCCCTCGCCCTTCCCGCACCGGAAATTCCGCCTTCCGACGGAGTGTAAATCCCCATCTGGCCGGTGCCTGCGCCCCCCTCGCCGGGTGTAGTTTTGCGCGTTGACCACGATTGCCGCGAGCACCCGGGCCTGGCCCGCTTCGCGGCCTGCAAGGCCTGTCGAGGGTGTATCGCGCGCATTCCGAACGACCCGATTTGATGGCGTGAAGCGGCCAGGACGAACAGCTTCGGACACGCGGCGATGACGACGGGGGAGACCGCCGGCCACGTCGTTTCATCAGCACCTTGGGGAGAATTGAAAGTGACAACACCATTTCGCAAGCCGGCCGCGTTGGCGGCGCTGCTCGCGGGTCTGCTCGGAACATCGGCAGCCTGGGCCGGCGCGACCGACATGTACTGGCACGAGGACGCCGGCCGCTCACTGTCGCCGGACGCACCGCAGCCATCGAGTTATCGCGCGCTGTCGCTGGAAACCGCACAGATCACCAACTATCTGCGCCAGGCGCATGCCAGCGGCATCGCCACGGCGGTCTCGATGCCGCTGCCGGAAGGCGGCTTCGCCGAATTCATGGTGGTCGACTCCGGCACCATGCCGGTCGAACTGCAGAAGAAGTATCCCGACATCCTCAGCTTCAAGGGCATCGATGCCGACGGGCGTCGCCTGCGACTGGACGTCTCGCCGCTCGGATTCCAGGCCATGGTGTTCGACAAGACCGGCTCCTGGATGGTGCGCCCCGAAGTGGTCGCCAGCGGCAGCGACCGCTACCTGAGCTATCGCCGCTCGAACGTGGAGAAACCGGAAGGTTTCGGCCAGTGCGAAGTGCACGGCGATAGCGGCCATTCGATCGATCACATCGGCGAAGGCAACGCCCCGATGACGCAGACCGGCGTGCAGAAGCGCGTCTACCGCACCGCGGTCGCGGCCAACAACCGCTACATCAGCGCGGTCGGCGGCGGCACGGCCGCTGGCGGCCTGGCGGCCACGGTCGCCGCGGTCAACCGCGTGACCGAGGTGTACGAGTACGAGATGTCGATCCAGCTCACGCTGGTGCCGAACAACGATCTCATCATGTATCCGAGCGCTTCCGGCGATCCGTTCTCCAGCAACGGCACCGGCGTCATCAACAACAGCACGTCCGTGATCAGCGCCGCGATCGGTTCGGCGAACTACGACATCGGCCACGTGTTCACCACAGGCAGCGGCGGCGTCGCCGGGCTTGGCGTGGTCTGCGGCAGCAGCAAGGCGCGCGGCACGACCGGCCTGCCAAATCCGATCGGCGATGATTTCTACATCGACTTCGTCGCGCACGAGATGGGCCACCAGTTCGGCGGCAACCATCCGTTCAACGGCTCGCTCGGCAACTGCTCGGGCGGCAACCGCAACGGCAGCACCGCCTACGAGCCGGGTAGCGGCTCGTCCATCATGGGTTACGCCGGCATCTGCGCCGCAGACGACCTGCAGCCGCACTCCGATCCGTATTTCCATGCGATCAACCTGCAGGAAATCACCAACTTCACCAATGGCAGCGGCAATTGCTCGGCCAACACGACCAATACGAACCAGGCGCCGGTGATCGATACGGCAAACCTGCCGACCGGCCTGACGATTCCGGCGCGTACCCCGTTCGTGCTCAGCGGCTCGGCCACGGATGCGGATCCGGGCAGCACGCTGGGTTATTCGTGGGAGCAGTGGGATCTCGGCTCGCAGGCCCCGCTCACCGCCGGCGACAACGGCTCCAGCCCGATCTTCCGCACCTTCCCGCCGAAGGCGACGGGCGAGCGCGTGTTTCCGTCGATGTCGACGGTGCTCGGCGGCGCGGCGATCAAGGGCGAAACCCTGCCCACCACGAACCGCACGCTGAAGTTCCGCCTGACCGTGCGCGATCACTCGGACAATCTGCACGGCTGGGGCACCAGCAAGAGCGCCGACATCTCGCTTTCCGTGGCCAACTCCGCCGGACCGTTCAAGGTCACCGCGCCGGCTGGCGGCCTAATCTGGAGTGGCGGCGGCAGCGCCAGCGTCGCGTGGGACGTGGCCAACACCAATGTCGCACCGGTCAGCTGCGCGAACGTGGACGTCCGCCTGTCGACCGACGGCGGCCAGACCTTTCCGACCACGCTTGCCAGCGGCGTGCCGAACAACGGCTCGGCGACGGTATCGGTACCGGCGATCAGCACGACGCAGGCTCGCGTCAGCGTGAGCTGCGCCACCAACGTGTTCTTCAATGTGTCGCCGGCCAATTTCACGATCGCGCCGGGCGGCACGGTGTACACGGTTGGCGGCACCCTGTCCGGCCTGGCCAGCGGCGCCAGTGCCACGCTCAAGCTCAATGGCGGCAATGACCTGCCATTGAACGCCAACGGCCCGTTCACGTTCTCCGGCGGCCTGCTGTCTGGTGCGACCTACGCCGTCACGGTCGGCACGCAGCCGTCCAGCCCGCCGCAGAGCTGCACGGTCAGCAATGGCAGCGGCACGGTCGGCAGCTCGAACGTGACCAACGTCGCGATCACCTGCACCACGCTTCCGACCTACACCATCGGCGGCACCGTCAGTGGCTACGCCGGCAGCGGCCTCACGCTGAGCCTCAACGGCGGTGCGGCACAGGCGATCTCCGCGAATGGTTCGTTCACGCTCGCTGGCAACCTGCTCAGCGGCGCGAGCTACGCCGTCACGGTCGGCACGCAGCCGTCCAGCCCGCTGCAGAACTGCACGGTCACCAATGGCAGCGGCACGGTCGGCAGTGCCAACGTGACCAACGTCGCGGTCAACTGCACCACGCTGCTCACCTACACCGTCGGCGGCACCGTCAGCGGCTACACCGGCAGCGGCCTCAAGCTGAAGCTCAACGGCGGCAGCGAACAGGCGATTTCCGCGAATGGTCCGTTCACGCTCACCAACCCACTGGTCGACGGTACGAGCTACGCCGTCACGATCAGCGCGCAGCCGGGCGGACAAACCTGCACCGTCGCCAATGGCAGCGGCACCATCGCCGGCGCCAACGTCACCAACGTGGCGGTCAACTGTGCGGACCTGCCGCCGCAGGCCTACACCGTCGGTGGCCGCGTCCGTGGCCTGACCTCCCCGGGTCTGGTACTGCAGCTCAACGGTGGCGTGACCATCACGCAGAACACCAACGGCCTGTACGCGTTCTATCCGGGCGTTGCCAATGGCCAGACCTACGCGGTCACCGTGCTGACGCAGCCGGCTGGCCTCGAGTGCGTGGTGTCCAACGCCACCGGCACGATGGGTCATGCGAACGTGACCAACGTCGACGTCGATTGCGCGCCGCCGGCGCCGGACGACACGATCTTCAAGGATGGCTTCGAGTCCGATGAAGGCGGTGCGTGCGTGCCGGAACAGCTGTTCCAGGATCCGAGCCTCGAGGCGACGGTCGATTTCGAGAACGACTTCTGGGCCAGCACCGACTCGCTCGGCGGAGTGTCGTTCTGCGACAGCACCTGCGACAACGCAGGCGAGTTCGTGGCGCGTACCGGCGAGTGGTTTGCGTGGTTCGGCGGCTGGGACGAAGCCAACGTGGCTTCGCTGAGCCAGTCGGTGGTGCTGCCGGCCGGTTCGCCGCGCTGGCTCAACTACTGGATGGTCAATCAGATCGGCGGCGACTCGAGCGCTTCGCTCAAGCTGAGCATCGACGGCAACCTGGTCAGCACGATCGCGCCGGCCAGCGGCGGCAGCGACTGGGCCTTGAGCAGCTTCGAGATTCCGTCGCAGTACCTGGACGGCCAGTCGCACGCGATCCGTTTTGACTGGTCTGCCAATGCGCCGGGCGGCGTCATCGGTGGTGCGATGCTCGACGACATCACGCTCGATTGCGCGCAGGGCACTGGTGCCCGCACGCCGTCGGCGCTGACCAAGGGCACGATCGCGCGCAAGCACGCTCGCTGATCGATCGCGGCAGGTGACTGCCGCTTCGTGAAGACAAGGAAGGCCTCCCGCAAGGGAGGCCTTCTTTTTTCAGGCGGCGCAAACATCCGGCCCGCTCATTCCGCAGCGCGCAGCTGCGCCGGTGCCGGTTTCAGTCCCATCGCCGTGCGATACCGCGCGTACAGCGTCTGCACCTTGGCCACATAGGCCTGCGTCTCGGCGTAGGGTGGTACGCCGCCATAC
>JASLGB010000335.1 GCA_030150315.1 Dokdonella sp.
ACCAGCAACCGGGCTCGTCCTATCCACGTCAGTCGGGCATGCTTATGACTGTTCATCCGGCTCCCTGTTGATGCTCTGAACTCTCGACAAGCTCAGATTCCCATCAATACAGCCGGATGAACAACCTATAGAACCTTCACAACTAGGGCGCCATCGCTGCCAACGCGCCCGCGGCGCGCTCGAGTCCGCCAAGGATGGTTTCGGCAACGCGCGGAGAAAAATCCCGCGGCAGCTCCGCCTGCACCTCGGCAATGGCCGCCGGCGTGCGCGCCAGGATTTCCTCGATGATCGGCTCGGCGGTCGACGCGTAGCCGACCTTCTGTGCGGTGCTGTCGAAGTGCCGGCGCTGGATGGTGTGCATCACGTAGTGCCTGTTCTTGCCGAGCAGCGCCATCGCCAGTTTCACGTCGTGGGGCGACCATTGACGCGGACCGTCGCCGAGCACGGGATAGACCGACATCACGTCGTACAGGCGGGTCAGCCGGAAGCGGCCGCGCGGCAGGATCTGGATGCTGAAATTCTTGGCATGGCCGTCCGGTGCGCGCAGGAGCCAGAACAGCACCTGCGTGGCCATCAGCGTCTTCATGTCGGCCTCGGCGTTCACCGACTGCCGCAGCGTGGCGAACAGGGCCTGGAGCCCTGGCCCGCCTTCGTTCTCGTACTTGCGCAGCGGCGAGCAGCCTTCCACCTGGCAGAAGTCCTCCTGCGGCAGCCGCATGAGCCATCGGCCGTCGGGCGCCACGCGCCGGTCGAAGCGCTCGACGACGAGCACGCGCTGCCTGCCGAAGCTCGCGATGCGGGCATCGGCAGTCTCCAACCCGTAGGCCTTGAGCAGCCGCAAGCACAGCCATTCGTTGTCGACCGAGGTGGTGAAGTCGGCCTGCCGGCCGCCCACCAGGCCGAGCGGGAGCTTGAAG
The DNA here is from genome assembly GCA_030150315.1 of Dokdonella sp. Classification (GTDB taxonomy): domain Bacteria; phylum Pseudomonadota; class Gammaproteobacteria; order Xanthomonadales; family Rhodanobacteraceae; genus Dokdonella_A. The sequence goes on from JASLGB010000335.1 coordinate 918, forward strand.
ATGTGGCTGGTGGGCGTCGCGCCGTGCGGTGCCAGCCACTGCCCGTCCCACCACAGGAAGGCCGTCTTCTCCTGGGCGCCGGCCAGGGAGATGCGGAAGTCCGCATCGGGATCGCCGGCCGCGCCGAAGGCGCGCGGAGACACCGTCTCGATCAGGTGCCGCTCGATGTCCTCCTCGGACAGGGGCGTGCCTTCGATGCGATCGAAGCCCCGCGGCGTCTCGTCCTCGCCCAGGATCTGCACCGCGCCGACGCAGTCGCGGCCGATGGCCTTCAGCAGGTCGAAGGGGTCGGTCGATCCGGTGCGGAAGCGCTCGGCGACGCGCTTGCGGATGGCGTCGCTGTCGGGCAGGAGGTTGTCGAAGTAGTGGGCGACCTTCTCGCCCTTGAGCGGCAGGTTGTCCAGGTTGAAAGGCAGCGACAGGGACAGCGGGCGGCCGATGTCGGCAGCGGCCCAGTCCGCGTCGTAGCTCAATTCCATCTCCCCGCGCGCGGGGATCGTCCAGCGTCCGACGCGCTCGCCGTTGATCCAGAGCGACAGGCTGCGGCTGTGCGAGCGGCGGCCCATCACCAGTCCGCCTGCGTGCCGGAGGGCGCGCGGCCGCCGTGCGGCCCGACGGCCAGTTCCAGACCTAGCGCCGAGCACCAGGCCAGCAACTGCCCCACGTTCAGGTCATGGGGATTCTGCTCCAGCTTGGAGACCCGCGATTGGGTCACGCCGATGCGGCCGGCCAGCGCCGACTGGGTCATGCGCTTGGCTTTGCGGGCGGCCCGCAGCATCGATCCCAGCTGCGCAGGGGTGACCAGGACATGCAGGGGAGGCGACATGGCAATTTATCCGGATCAGGAATAAACGCAATTTATTCCAGTAAATTATAAACGTCAAATATATTCGTTAAGAATAAACAGGGAACCTCAGGGCAGCCAGCAGCCTGACGGTCGCTTCCGGCGCCTTCGACGCTTGGAGTTGCTCGTCGAAGCGCTGCCGCAGAGCGTCCAGCGTCATCGGATCCCAGCCCTTGCCTTCTCCGCGAGGCCATGTTGCCAAATGACCTTAACGGGTCCGCTCGGCGTTCAGCTCACCCGCCATCTCTCCCGGGGCATCAACCCACGCCGCACCCTCGCGACCGCCCGATCGTCCAGGATACCCCGCCCCCATGTACGGTCGCGGCCAGCGATTGCCCGAGCCGCGCCTCGATCACCGGCCGCCACGGCACCAGGCTGAAACCCACGCCGTCATCGAGCAGCGCGAAGCGCCCGCTGGCCAGCATGACGCTACGCCGGTAGGTGCCGGCCACACGCTGGCCGTCGGCGACCGGGCGATGCACCAGCCCGGTTTCCGCGGCGATGTCCTTGGCGGTCTGCGCCAGTTCGCGGTCGCGCAGGGTCACGAGCAGGTTGCGCGCAAAGACCACGCGCTGGCCGCGCCGTTCGGCCACGCCCTGTTCCACGAGCACGTCGGCACGCTGGCGCAGCGCGTCCTTGACCTCGCTGCCGAAGCCCAACTCGCCCAGCCCCTGTCCGCCACCGACCAGTTGCTGGTCCAGCCAGGTCGCGCCGATCGCGCGCACCTGCCGCTCGATCGGCAACGGTGATTTCAGATCCACCGCCACGCTGCCAAGGCGTTGGGCATCGTATCGGCGCCCCTGCTCCGGCAGGTCGTTCGGGACTTTCCAGATGCCGTCCGCGACGCGCTCCACGATGCCAGCACGGCGCAGCGCTTCCAGCCGACGCACGTGGGCCTCGACGACGGCGCGTGGATCGCGGCCGGCGTATGGTTGCGCCTGCGCGATCGCCAGGTGTCCGTCGGTACGGTACAGGCCGTCCGTCGCGAGTGCGGCGATGGTGCGATCCGCCGCGCGCGTCCCGACTCCCTTCACCTCGACCACGGCACCCGCGGGAAATTCGGCCAGGTCGATGCGCGGCGGCAGAGCGACGTAGTGCGCCTTGCCGTCGACGCCATCGACGACGAGATAGCCGGTGTCGTGGAACTCGCCGGCCAAACCCTTGCCGGCCACGCGACCGACGACGGTGCGGGCGTCGCCGCCGGGCTCGAACACCACCCGCTCGCGCTGCGCGTCGCCCATGGCCCGCTGCATCGTGCGCACGATGTCGCCGCGCTCGCCCATCGCGCGCAGCGTGCGCTCCGCTTCGGCATGCAGCGTCCAGCGGCCGGGCTCGGTCTCGCTCGCCAACCCCATGCGCTGCAGCTGCTGCAAGCGGCCGATGAGCTGCGACCGCTGGCTCTGCAACCGCGGCTGGGAGAGCTGTTCGGTCCGTACCTGTCCGTTGTCGGCCTCGCGCTGCAGGGTGCGGTCCAATCCGGTCCAGCGCTCCGCCTCGACCTCGCGCTGACGACCCTGCGCGATCTCCCGTTCGGTCCGCGGGCCGAGCCATTCGGTGGCGAGCTCCGCGGCGCGTTCGCGCGCGCCGTGGCTGATGTAGTCGCGAGAGATGACGAGATCCTTGCCGACGTCGTCCTTGCCGCGCAGCACGACGTGCGTGTGTGGGTTGTCGGTGTTCCAGTGATCGACCGCGACCCAGTCGAGCCGGGTACCGAGGTCGGCCTCCATGCGCGCCATGAGCTGGCGGGTGTAACCGTGCAGATCATCGAGTTGTTCGGCGTCCTCGGCCGAGACGATGAAGCGGAACTGGTGGCGGTCCTCGCGCCCGCGCTGCTCGAAGGCGGACGTGTCAGCCGCGTCGGTCGCCGGGCCGTAAGCATGCCCCTGGCCGCCCTGCCGGTCGACGCCTTCACGCTCGATGTAACGCAGGTGCTTGAGCGTCGAGCGTGTGCCGGCGCGGGCGAGATTCACCAGCCGCACCTTGACGGCAACACGCCGTGCACTGGACGCGCCGGCGCGGCCGGCGAAACGCGCGGCGACATGGCCGCGGCCCAGCCGCGATCCGGGACGGCAACCGGCCTTGCCGGCCTTCGCGCCGGCCTTGCTGGCCTCGCGCAACACGCGGTTGATGTAGGCGTCACCGCGCTGCCGCGGTGCACCGGGACGGACGCGGAAGCGGTCGTCGTCGCGCTGGCTCATGGGGTGATGCCTTCGGTCATTGTTGCCGCCGAACCGCGGCACGCTCCCGCCCTCCGGCGCGTGCCGCGCCGAACCCACGTGCAGACTGGCTTTCCGCGGCCAACGGTGCCGCGACCTTTTATCTTGCCCTCCGCTCTCAACCGCCCCCGACCCTCCCGTCCTCTCGTCGCACCGAGCCTCGCTGCGAGCGTGCCGATGAACGCCGCCGAGGCCGCAGGCCAGGTGCGCTTGAGGCGAGACGCGGCCGACTGCGCAAGGTGCGGCGCGACAGCGCACGTACGAGGCGCGTAGCGACAGCGCGAAGACCTGTCCGCCTGCACGGCGATGCGCTGCGCGTCGGCAGCGACGGGGACGGTCGCCACGACGTCGCACCGCACAGCGGACCGTTGCGCAGCGTGCCGCGCGACCGCGCGCGCATGGGAGGCGCGGCAGCGGCGCGAAGGCTGGCCGCGCCACACGACGATGCGCAGCACGTCGT
>JASLGB010000354.1 GCA_030150315.1 Dokdonella sp.
CGGCGAGCCGACGACGAGCACCAGATCGCACTGCTGGCCGAGCTTGCGCACCGCGTCCTGCCGGTTCTGCGTGGCGTAGCAAATGTCGTCGTGGCGTGGCCCGACAATGTCAGGGAAGCGCTGCTGCAGCGCGTCGATGACCGCGCGCGTGTCGTCGATCGACAACGTGGTTTGCGTTGCGAAAGCGATATTCCGTGGATCCCGCGGCTCGATGCGCGCCACACACTCCGGCGTTTCGACAAGATGGATCGCGCCGGCATTGGCCGGATTCCACTGCCCCATCGTGCCTTCGACTTCCGGGTGGCCGGCGTGGCCGATCAGCACGACATCGCGACCCGCCCTGCCGTGGCGCGAGACTTCCATGTGCACCTTGGTGACCAGCGGGCAGGTCGCGTCGAACACACGCAGCCCGCGCCTGTCGGCTTCAGCGCGAACGGCCTGCGAAACGCCGTGCGCGCTGAAGATCACGGTGGAGTCGTCCGGCACCTCATGCAACTCGTCGACAAACACCGCGCCCTTTTCGCGCAAGGTATCGACCACGAACCGGTTGTGCACCACTTCGTGGCGCACATAGATCGGCGCGCCGAAGGTTTCCAGCGCACGCTCGACAATTTCGATGGCGCGGTCGACGCCAGCGCAAAAGCCGCGGGGGTTGGCAAGAATGATGTCCATGCCGCGATTATCCCTCGCCGTTGCCGTCTTTCCCACCGGTGGCAAAACCGGACAGGATCAGCAGCACCGCGCCGACGCTGATGGCCGAGTCGGCGATGTTGAAAGCCGGGAAATACCAGTCGCCGCGATACACCTGAATGAAGTCCGTGACATGCCCCAGCCGCACTCGGTCGATCAGGTTGCCCAAGGCACCGCCGACGATCAGTGCCAGTGGCAAGGCCGTCGGCCAGTCGCCGCGACGGGTACGGCCAAGCCAGGTCACCAGAACCGCGCTGATACCGACCGCCAATGCGGTGAACAGCCAGCGCTGCCAGCCGCCCTCGTTGGCGAGAAAGCTGAACGCCGCACCCGGGTTGAACGCCAGCGTCCAGTTGAGCAGCCCCGGAATCACCTCGATGCGCTCGTGCAGCTCCAGCGCGCCAAGTACCAGATGCTTGGTCCATTGATCGAGGGCGATGACCAGCACGGACAGCGCCAGCCAGGACAATGCGTTCGGGGAACGTTGCGTGGTCATGGAACGAATTGCGACTCCGTCATGCGCAAGCAGGATTGCTCGCGGAAATTTCCTGCCCTGCATCGAAAACGCCCGATGCCCGACTCGTCATGCCGGCAGCGGTGCGGCCCGTTATCCAACAAGCCGACACCTGCCTCCGATGCCCGACTCCAGCTCGGCGCCTTCCCGGGCCAGCGCTCCTGTCCGTCGGTGAGAAGATCCATGCCCTCCCGCTGCGGGAAGGTGTGAATTCAGAACCAGCGACGCGTTTCGCCCGGCCCATCGACGTTGTCGACACAGCGGCCGCAGATCTCGGGATGATCCGGGTGCGATCCCACATCGCTGCGATAGTGCCAGCAGCGGATGCATTTCGGCGCATCGCTGGGCTGCGCCGTGACGAACACCTGGGCGCCGTCCAGATCGACACGCTCGGCAACGCCATCCCCCGCCCCTTCCGCTGAAGTTGCCTCGGTGAGGGCCAGCTCGGACGTGATGAACAGGAAGCGCAGCTCGTCCGCCAATTCGGCGTAACGCTGGCGCGTCGGCGCATCCGCATGCACGGCCAGCCTGGCCTGCAGCGATGCACCGATGGCACCGTTCGCACGCATGCCTTCGAGCAGGCGCGCGGCAGTCGTGCGGATCTCGAGCAGATCGGCCCACCAGCGACGCTGGTCGGGCGAACCCTGCGTCGCCTCCAGCCCGCCGTACCACTGCTCGAACAACACCGATTCGCCGCGCTCACCGGGAATCAGCTTCCAGATTTCTTCCGCCGTGAACGACAGGATCGGCGCGATCCAGCGCACCAGCGCCTCGAGCACGCGATACATGGCCGACTGCGCACTGCGGCGGCCATGGCTTTCCGTCGGCATCGTGTAGAGGCGGTCCTTGGTGATATCCAGATACAGGCCGCCCATCTCGTTGGTGCAGAAGTTCTGCACCCGCTGCACGACCTCCGGGAAATCATGGCGCGCGTACGCGGCAACCACGGCCTGCTGCACATCCCAGGCCTGCTGCACCGCCCACTGGTCGAGCAACAAGGTGTCGGCGACCGGCAGCAGATGCCGCTTCGGGTCGAAGCCGTCGAGATTGCCGAGCAGGAAGCGCGCCGTGTTGCGGATGCGTCGATAGGCATCGGCAACGCGCTTCAGGATTTCGTCCGACAGCGCCATCTCGTTGCGGTAGTCGGCCGAGGCGATCCACAGGCGCAGGATGTCGGCGCCGTACTGGCGCATCACTTCCTGCGGCTCGATGCCGTTGCCGAGCGACTTGGACATCTTGCGGCCCTGCGCATCGACGGTGAAGCCGTGCGTCAGCACCTCGTCGTACGGCGCGCGGCCATGCATCGCGACGGAGGTCAGCAGCGAGGACTGGAACCATCCGCGATGCTGGTCCGAACCTTCCAGGTACATCACCTTGTCGCCTGGCTTGCGCGCGAGCTGCGGGCGCTGGTCGAGCACGCAGAAATGCGTCACGCCGGAATCGAACCAGACATCGAGGATGTCGGTGACCTTTTCATAGCGATCCGCGTCGTCGCCCAGCAGTTCGCGCGCATCGAGCGCATACCAGGCATCAACGCCGTCGGTTTCGACGCGCCGGGCGACTTCCTGCATGATTTCGACGCTGCGCGGATGCGGCTGATGGTCGACCTTGTCGACAAACAGCGGGATCGGCACGCCCCAGGTGCGCTGACGCGAGATGCACCAGTCGGGACGCCCCGAAACCATGCCGGCAATGCGCTCCTCGCCCCAGGCCGGGAACCAGTCCACGTCTTCGCGCACGGACTTCAGCGCCGCTGCGCGCAAGCCTTGCTTGTCCATGCTGATGAACCACTGCGGCGTGGTGCGGAACACGACCGGTGTCCGGTGACGCCAGCAGTGCGGATAGCTGTGCATCAATTTCGTTTCGGCCAGCAGCACGCCGCGCTCGCGCAACAGCGCGACGATCGCGTCGTTCGCCTTCCACACGAACTGCCCTTCGAAAATCGGCGTGCCCGGCAGGTAGACACCGTTGCCGCCAACCGGATTGAGCACGCTGGCCGAATACCTGGCCACCAGCCCGTATTGCTGGCCGACCACAAAGTCTTCCGCACCGTGGCCGGGCGCGGTATGCACGGCGCCAGTGCCATCTTCCGCGGAAACGTGGTCACCGAGGATCAGAGGAACCTCGCGCTCGTCGTAGAACGGATGACGCAGCACCAGATTCTCCAGCGCATCGCCCGTGGCATGGCCGAGCACGCGCACTTCGTCCACGCCGTATCGCGCCAGCACGTTCGCGGCCATCGCCTCGGCCAGCACAAGCAGCACGCGACGACCATTGCGCGCCGGGCCTTCGACGAGCACGTAGTCCAGCTTCGGGCCGAGCGTCACTGCCAGGCTCGCCGGCAGCGTCCACGGCGTTGTCGTCCAGATCGGCACCGCGACGATGTCACCGTCCGCGACGGACGCGCCGAACTTCGCCGCCAGCGCGGCCGCATCCACCGCATCGTAGGCAACGTCGATCGCCGGCGACTGCTTGTCCTGGTATTCGATCTCCGCCTCGGCCAGCGCCGAACCGCAATCGAAGCACCAGTGCACCGGCTTGAAACCGCGCACGACATGGCTGTTCGCGTGGATCTTCGCGAGGGCGCGGATCATGTCCGCCTCGTACTTGAAGTCCATCGTGCGGTACGGATTTTCCCAGTCGCCCAGCACGCCGAGGCGCTTGAAATCGGTGCGCTGCAGGTCGATCTGCTGCGCGGCGTAGTCGCGGCACGCGGCACGGAACGTCGCGGCGTCGACCTTCTGGCCGACCTTGCCGATCTTCTTCTCGACCGCGACCTCGATCGGCAAGCCGTGGCAATCCCAGCCGGGCACATACGGCGAGCGATAGCCGGCCAACAGCGCCGACTTGACGACGACGTCCTTCAGGATCTTGTTGACCGCGTGGCCGAGGTGGATCGCGCCGTTCGCGTACGGCGGCCCGTCGTGCAGGATGAACGCCTGCTCGCGCTCCGCCGTGCGCCGCTGGATCTCGCCATAGCGGTCGGCTTTTTCCCACTCGGCCAGCATGCCGGGCTCGCGCTTGCCGAGGTCGGCACGCATCGCGAAGTCGGTCTTCGGCAGGTTGATCGTGTCTTTGTAGTCTTTGGACATTGGATGGCCGTGTGTGGTTTGGATCGTTTGAAACTGCAATGAACACCGCGCTGTCGGGACGGCGGCAACGCAAATCCTGCGGATGCCCCGCTCCCGCGCGGGCCGGACCGGATGGCTGCCATCGACGTCAGGAATGCACGGCGCGCCCAAGCCCAAGGATCGCGCGCGCCTCCTGCGCATCGCGATCAATCTGCCGAACCATGGCGTCGAGGTCGTCGAACTTCAATTCGTCACGCAGCTTGCGCACGAACTCCACCTCGATGCGCCGACCGTACAGATCGCCATCGAAGTCGAACAGGTGCGACTCGAGCAGCGGCT
>JASLGB010000364.1 GCA_030150315.1 Dokdonella sp.
GTACTACTTCAAGCCGAACTGGGGCATTGCCGCCTTCGTCGACAGCGGTGATGCCTTCTCCAGCTTCAACTCCTACCAGCAGAAAACCGGCGTCGGTTTCGGCCTGCGCTGGCGCTCGCCGGTCGGCATGATCCGCGGCGACCTCGGCTTCCCGCTGAACAAGGACAAGAACACCAGCACGGTCGAACTGCACATCGTGATCGGGCCCGACTTGTGAGTACACCAGCACCCTCCCGCCCTGCGCCGCGCCGCGCCCTCAAGTGGGTCGGCATCACCCTGCTCGCGCTGCTGTTGATCGCATCCGTCCTGCTGTTCTGGCTGGTCGGCACCGAATCGGGCGCGCGTTTCGCGCTCGCGCGTGCCGTTGCATCGATGCAGGGGCGCCTCTCGATCGCCCAGTCCCACGGCCGCCTGATCGGCCCCCTCACGCTCGAAGGCGTGCACTACATCGACAAGGAAACCGGCATCGACGCCAAGCTGGGCCGTGCCTACGTCGACCTCAAGCCGCTGACCCTGCTGTCGCGCGTAGTCCACGTGACCGACCTGCAGGCCGACGACGTGGAGCTGGCACTGACCACGGTGCCGCCGCGGGCGCAGCCCGAACCTTCGCAGCCGTTCTCGCTGGTCGCGCCGATCGACATCATCGCCGACCACATCCGCTTCCAGCGGGTTGCGATCACGCAGGACACGCAGCCGCTGTTCGCGTTCGATTCGCTCGAACTGGGCGTGGAATGGACGCGCAAAGGCATGGCCGTGCGCCAGCTCGCCCTGCGCGCCCCCGAAGGCACGGTCGACCTGACCGGCGCGATCTCGGCATTGAACGGCTATCCGGGCGACGGCGAATCCCGTTTCCACTGGAAAACCGGCGAGATCACCGTGGCCGGCACGCTGAAGGCGCGCGGCGACGGCAAGCAGGCAACCCCCGACCTCGTCCTGGACGAGCCGACGCCGGCCACCGTGCACGCGGTGCTGACGCAAAGCGACGAGCTGCCGTGGACGGCAAGGATCGACGTGCCGCGCTTCGATCCCGCCACCGTCGCCAAGGATTCCGGCCTGCAATCGCTGGCGCTGGCACTGGAAGGCTCCGGTGACCGCAGCCACGGCGACGTCAAGGCCACGCTCGACCTCAACGAACACCGCGTGCTGCTCGACCCGCTGCGCGTCACGCTTCAGGACCAGCTGCTGAAGATCGAGGCGCTGCGACTGAAGTCGCCCGAGGCTGCCGGCACGCTGGATGCAAACGGCGAAGTGCGCCTCGATGCGAAGCCGGTCAGCGCCACGCTGGCACTCGACTGGAACGGCGTCGAGCTGCCCCCCGACCTCGTCGGCCAGGCGCTGGCCACGCACGGCAAGCTCGGCTTCGACGGCAGCGCCGAGAAATTCCATGCCGGCGGCACACTCTCGATCGGGCCGCCCGGAAAGCTGTCCGACCTCGCCCTCGACATCGACGGCACGCCGGAGACGATCGCGCTGAAGCAGGTCGCGCTGAAGCAGCCCAAGGGCGGTCTCGACGCGCACGGCACGATCACCCTGAAACCCGCGCTCGGCTGGCAGCTGGTTGCCAAGGCGAACAAGCTCGACCCCGGCGCATTCGCCGCCGACTGGCCCGGCGCGCTCGATTTCGATCTGGCCAGCGACGGCCACATGACCGATCGCGGCCCCGATACGACGATCAAGCTCAACCAGCTTGGCGGCTCGCTGCGCAAGCGCCCGGTCTCGGGCAAGGCCGACCTGCGCATCCAGCCGGATTTCGTCGTGGACGGCACGCTGAACCTGACCTCCGGCAAGAGCCGTGTCGATGTGACCGGGCGCGGCGCGGCGCAGCGCACCGATGCCACCATCGCACTGGCGATCGCCACGCTCGGCGACTGGATGCCGAATGCCGGCGGCGCCCTGAATGGCAATTTCCATGTCGTCGGAAAATGGCCGCAACTGGCGATCAACGGCACGGCCAACGGCAACCGGCTCGCGCTGGACGACAACCGCATCGGCACGCTCACGCTCAACGCCGACCTGCGCGACCTGGAAAAACCGCAAGGCTCGCTCAAGCTGGGCGCGACCCAGGTGTCTGCCGGCGGCCTCACCTTCGATTCGCTCCACCTCGACGCCAGCGGCAGCCAGGCCGCGCACGAGCTGGCCCTGACCGCGAAAGGCTCGCCGCTGTCCACCGCGCTCGCCCTGTCCGGCAGCGCCAAGGACGATGGTCGCTGGAACGGCACCTTGCGCACGCTCGACCTGGACATCAAGGACGCGCCCAAGCTCGCGCTGGAGCATCCGGCCACGCTGGCCTGGGACGGCAAGCAGTTCAGCGCCAGCGAGACCTGCCTCGCCGGCGGCGGCCCGCGGCTGTGCCTCGCCGGTTCGGGCGGTGCCGACGGCAGCGTCGCCGCGCGCTATCGCCTTGAACAGCTGCCGCTGGCGCTGATTGCGCAACTGGCCGCCCCGGATGCGCCGTTCAAGGCCGAGGGCATGCTCGGCGGCAGCGGTGACATCCAGCGCAACGCCAAGGGCGCGCTCAGCGGCACAGCCACCATCGCATCCGACAAGGGCCGCGTGATCTACCCGGACAACGCCGCCAATCCGCTGCTGTCCTACACCGGCTTCGCGGTCGACGCGCAGCTGTCGCCGCAGTCGACCCGCGCCACCGTGCGCGCGGCGCTGGACCACGACGGCAAGCTCGACGGCGAGGTGGTGCTCGGCGGCGCGCCGGGCTCCGCGCAGACGCTGTCCGGCCGCGTCGACCTGGCGCTGAACTCGCTCGCCTTCGTCGAGATGCTCACGTCCGAAGTTGCCAACGTGAAAGGACGCCTCGTCGCCGGCTACACCCTCGGCGGAACCACCGCCGCACCGCAAGTCAGCGGCGCGATGACGCTGAAGGAATTCGCCGCCGAAATCCCCGCCGCCGGCCTCAAGCTGCACGATGGCGACATCGCCGTGCGCGCCACCGACGCCGAGCATTTCAGCATCGACGGCACGCTCAAATCCGGCGATGGCACGCTGAAGATCGCCGGCAACGGCGGCACCGGCTCGACCTCGCCCATGCACGTGACGATCCGCGGCGACAACTTCCTCGCCGCCGACATCCCCGCGGCCAAGGTCATTGTTTCGCCGGATCTGGTCATCGACCGCGACGCCCAGCGCCTCAGCGTCGGCGGCAGCGTCGGCATCCCGAAGACGCGCGTGGACCTGTCCAAGCTGCCGGGTGGCGGCGTGGCGCATACCTCGCCGGACGTCGTCATCGTCGATGCCGAGCAGGCCGAGCCGGGCAAACCGCTGCCGATCGTGGTCGCCGTCACCGTGAAGCTCGGCGACGACGTCAAGCTCGCCGGCTTCGGCCTCGACGGCAGCATCGGCGGCGACCTGCGCGTCGACCAGCGCCCGGGCCGTGCCGCCACCGGCACCGGCACGCTCAACGTCGGCGGCACCTACAAGGCCTACGGCCAGGACCTCACGATCGAATCCGGGCGCCTGCTGTTTGCCGGCACCGCGCTGGACAACCCCGGCCTGGACATCCGCGCCGTACGCACCATCCTCGGCCCGTCGCAGGGCCTTGGCGAGGACACGATCAAGGCCGGCCTGATGGTGCGCGGCACCGCGCTGGTGCCGGTGCTGACGGTGTTCTCGCAGCCGGCGATGGAGCAGTCCGACGCGCTGTCCTACATCATGACCGGCAAGCCCTTGTCCGGCCTCAAGAGCGGCGAAGGCGACATGGTCGGCACCGCCGCGCGCGCGCTCGGTTCGGCCGGCGGCGACCTGCTGGCCAAGGGCATCGGCGCGCGCCTCGGCGTCGATGCCGGGGTTTCCGACAGCAGCGCACTCGGCGGCAGCGCGTTCACGGTCGGCAAATACCTCTCGCCCAAGCTCTATCTGAGTTACGGCGTCGGCCTGTTCACGCCGGGCGAAGTCATCACGTTGCGCTACCTGTTCAACAAGCGCTTCAACTTCGAGGCGCAGAACGCGACCACCGGCAACCGCGCCGGCATCAACTACCGCTACGAACGCTGAGGTCCCCGCGGCCTGCCCGCGGCGATTTCCCGCCCTTGCGCCGCGCCGGGCACCCGCATCGGCCATTGTACGCAGGGCCACGGCGGTACACGTCGCCGTGGCCTCGACGGGCACGCTCGCAACGATTCGTCGTGAACGCAGGCGCGCCCGCGCCATCCACCTGCTGCCCTTCCCGGGCGCCCGCCGGAAGCGACAGCAGATGTCGCCGGCCGCCGGAACATGCGCACGCCCGCATGCACTGACGGGGCGCGCGGCACTATCCGCTGGCCTATCCTTGCGCGCAGGCACGACGCTCGGCGCATGCGACCGTCGCCGATGCGGTCGGCCATCGCACGAGTCCTCGAACGATCGAAGTCGCGGCACCGACCAGCGGCGCGCCGGCGGACCGGCGAGAAGCAACAACGCACCGCGCGAGAGCGGCGCAGCGGACAAAAAACCAGGGGGTTCGATGAAGTTTTTGCACACGGCCGATTGGCAACTGGGCCGCGTTTACGGTTTCGATGACCGCTCCGAGGGCCACGACCCGGCCGCGGAAATGGCCAAGGCGCGATTCGATGCGGTGGCCCGGATCGCGGCGCTGGCGACGCAGGAGAACGTCGATGCGGTGCTCGTGGCCGGCGACGTGTTCGACCGCCCGGCCCTGTCCGACCAGTCCCTGCGCCGCGCCATCAACGCGATGTCCGACTTTCGCGGCCGCTGGATCCTGCTGCCCGGCAACCACGACGCCGCGCTCGAGGTCAGCGTGTGGAGCCGCCTCGCACAGCTCGGCCTGGCGGGCGCCAACATCACGGTGGCCGACAAGCCCGGCGTGCTGGAATTCCCCGAGGCGGGATTCGCCGTGCTCGCCGCGCCGCTCACGCAGCGGCAGACGCACGACGACCTGACCGCGTTCTTCGACACCGCGCCGAGCACACCCGGACTGCTGCGCATCGGCCTCGCCCACGGCAGCGTCAGCGGCATCCTGCACGACGGCATCGACTCGGCCAATCCGATCGCCGCCGACCGCGCGCACACCGCGAACCTCGACTATCTGGCGCTTGGCGACTGGCATGGCACCAGGCAGGTGGACGCGAAAACCTGGTACAGCGGCACGCCCGAACAAGACCGCTTCAAGGACAACGACCCCGGCAATGTCCTGCTGGTCGAGATCGACGGCCCCGGCGCAACGGCGCGCGTGGCGCCACGACGGATCGGCCGCTTCCGCTGGCAGGTCCGCGCGGTGCAGATCAACGGCATCGCCGACGTGGAGCGGTTGCAGGACGATCTGGCCGCGCTCGGTCGCGACGACGTGATGCGCCTTTCCATCGGCGGCATGTGCGACTTCGCCAGCAACGAAACCCTGCATCAGCTCATCGACGCGGCGCGTGCGCGCATGCACATGCTGGAAGTGGACGACGCCGGTCTGCGCCTGGATCCGACCGAGGCGGATCTTGCCGCGATGCGATTCGATGGCGCGCTGGCGCTGGTGGTCGATGACCTGCGTGCGATGCAGCAGCAACCGGAGCAGGCGGAATTGTCCACCGAGGCGCTGAAGATCCTGTTTGACCTTGCGCGCCGCACGGAGGCCGACGCATGAAGCTGAAGCGACTGCGCATCGAGCAGTTCCGCAAGTTCGCCGGAGCGGTGGAAATCGACGGGCTGACGCAGGGACTGAACATCCTGCACGGCCCGAACGAAACCGGCAAAAGCACGATCGCGCAGGCGATCCGCACCCTGTTTTTCGAAAAGCACAACACCCGGGGCGAGGCCTTCGTCGGTGCGCTCTCGCCGCGCGGCAGCGTTTCGCCCGCGCCGACGATCGAGGCCGACTTCCTGCTCGGCACACAGGCCTGCACGGTGGCCAAGACCTTCTTCGTCAAGCCGCGTGCCGAACTTCGCATCGACGGCGAGCGCTGGAGCAACGCCGAGGCGGACGAGCGGCTCGCCGCCGCGCTCGGCTTCGGCCTTCCGGGCAAGGGCAGCAGTCGCGCGGAAACACACGGCATTCCGGGCCTGCTGTGGATCGAGCAAGGCAGCAGCACGGCGCTCGACGCGCCGGTCGAGCATGCCTCCGAGGCGCTGGAGCAACGCCTGAAAAGCGTGCTCGGCGACATCGCCAGCTCGTCCGGCAACACGCTGATCGCCGCGATCCGCGCGGAACTGGGCACATTGCGCACGCCGACCGGGCGCGCCACCGGCCACCTCGCGGCGAGCGAGCGCGAACTGGAAAGCAAGCGTGCCGAGTGCGACGCGCTGCGCGAACAGGTCGAACGCTATGCCGCGCTGTCGGACACGTTGGCGCGGCAGATCGAGCAACGCGATCGCCTCGAACGAGACCGCCCGTGGGAGCACTACGAGCGCGAGAAGCGCGCCGCGGAGGCACGCAAGGCCGCGCTGGAACCGGAGCAGCGCGCACTGGAAACCAGCCGACAGCGTCTGCACGAGCTCAACGCGACGATTGCGCTGCTGCACGATCGCAACACCAGTCGCAGCACGGACCTCGCCGAACTGGCCAGACTGCGCGCACAACTGGTGTCCCAAACGGAGTCGCACGAGGCCATGCGCGAGGCCAGTGCCGCCGCCCTGCAGCGCAAGTCGGCACGTTCCGAGGCACTGGGCGCGGCGCGCGAGCAGTACGCTGCCGCCGACCGCCAGCAGCGCCGCCGCGGACTTGAACGCGAACAGCAAAGCCTCGCGGCCGAGATCGCGCGCATCGAGAGCGTGCTGGAAAAAGCCGTGGCTGCGGCCGCCGCGATCGACGCCGCGCGCACCCGCGCGGCAGCGACACGCATCGACAACGCCGACCTGAACCGGCTGCTCGACTTGGAACGCAAGCGCCACGACATCGGCATCCAGCGCGAGGCCATCGCGACGCGCATCGCCTACCGCTTGCAGCCCGGCGTCGACATCGACGCCGGCGAACTGGGACAACTGGAAGGCACGGGCAGCCGCCACATCAGCGCACCGCTCACGTTGCGGATCGCCGGCGTCGGCGAAATCGACATCAGCCCCGGCGGCGAAGACATCGAGCGGCTCTCGGCCGAGGCGCAGGCGCTGGACGCCGCCATCGGGCAACTGTGCGACACACTCGGTGTGCGCGATCTGGCGGAGGCGCAGGCACGCCACGCGCATTTCCAGGAACTGGCGCGCCAGATCGAGGACGCACGGAAGCACCGTGACACGCTGCTCGATGGCGATGGCGAGGACGCCTGGCGCGAGAGGCGGGCGCAGGCGAACGGGCGTGCCAGCGAAATCGCGCGCCTGCTGGTTGAGCTTCCGGCGACGGAGGTCGAGGTATCGATCGAGGCCGCGCGGCATGCGCTGGACGACGCCGAGATCCAATACCGCACCGCCGAGCAGGAACACGCCAGCCGGCACGCGGCGTGCAGCGCCGCGGAATACGCGCTCGGCGCATTGCGCGCCACGGTCGAGCGCGAAGCGCTGCGTCTGGAAAGTGCCGAGGCGATGCGCGCGGCCGAGGAACGGATTCTTGAATTCCAACAGGCCGTGGCGCGAAAGGACACGCTGGAAAAGGACATCGGCCAGATGAAAACCGCGCTGGCTGCACGCGATCCGCGCCTGATCGACGCCGA
>JASLGB010000371.1 GCA_030150315.1 Dokdonella sp.
GAGCGCTTCTCGCGCAAGGACGAAACCTGGACCAGCATCAGCGCCAGTCCGATCGAGCGGCATCAGGTGCTGTTTGAATGCTTCACGCCGGCCGAGGATCCGCGCATCGCGATCGTGGTCGCGCTGGAA
This sequence comes from Dokdonella sp., assembly GCA_030150315.1. GTDB lineage: Bacteria > Pseudomonadota > Gammaproteobacteria > Xanthomonadales > Rhodanobacteraceae > Dokdonella_A. Next base: position 130 of record JASLGB010000371.1, read on the forward strand.
GCCGGGCGCAGCGGTGCCTCCGACGCGGCGCCGATCGCGCGCAAGATGCTCGATGCCTGGCTGCCGACCGATCTGGAAAAGCATCCCTTGCCGGCAACGCCGCCGCAGGAAAAAGGCGCGCCATGATCGATGAAGCCCTGGCCCAGCTGCGTTACCGCATCGGTGCCCTGTGGCGGCGGCCGCGCATCGACCTGCCGTTGTTCGGCGGGTTGGTGCTGTTGATGTCGCTGAGCCTGGTCACGCTCTACAGCGCCAGCGACCTTGATCGCAGCGTGGTCACCTCGCAAGCCCTGCGCTTCGTCCTCGGCCTGACGCTGATGTTCGTGATCGCGCGCATTCCGCCACAGTCGCTGCGCAACTGGACGCCGTGGCTGTATGCCGCCAGCGTGGCCGTGCTGGTGCTGGTCGCCGTGCTGGGCGAAGGGCGCGGCGCGCATCGCTGGCTTGATCTGGGTTTTCTGCGCTTCCAGCCATCGGAACTGCTGAAGCTGACGATGCCGATGATGGTGGCCTGGTATCTGCACGGCCGGCCATTGCCGCCAAGCTGGGGCACGCTGTTCGTGGTCGGTGTGCTGATTGCGATTCCCGCCGCGCTGGTGGCCGAACAGCCGGATCTGGGCACGGCGCTGCTGATCGCCGCGACCGGTGCGTTCGGCGTGTTCCTCGCGGGACTGGCGTGGTGGCGCATCGGGCTGCTGATGTCGGCCGTGCTCGGCGTGATCCCGGTGGCATGGCACTTCCTGCACGACTATCAGCGCAATCGCGTCCTGACCCTGCTCGATCCGGAAGCTGATCCGCTTGGCAAGGGCTGGCTCATTATCCAGTCGCAAATCGCGGTCGGCTCGGGCGGGCTGTGGGGGCGCGGTTGGCACGAGGGCACGCAGTCGAGGCTGGAGTTCCTGCCCGAACACACCACCGACTTCATCTTTTCGGTGTTCGCCGAGGAGTGGGGGCTGGTCGGCGTGATCCTGCTGCTGATGCTGTACGTGTTCATCATCGCGCGCTGCCTGTGGATCGCGGCCGAGGCGCGCGACACCTATTCGCGCCTGCTCGCCGGTGCCATCAGCATGTCGCTGTTCGTCTACGTCATCGTCAACGGCGGCATGATCACGGGCGTGCTGCCGGTGGTCGGCGTGCCGCTGCCGCTGATGAGTTACGGCGGCACCTCGGCGGTGTCGCTGCTGGCCGGTTTCGGCGTCCTGATGTCGATCCATGCGCATCGGCGCACGCCGATCGGATGACGCGGCGCGCCGTGCCGCCACGAGCCGGTTGGCGCAGCAGTGACCGGCGTCCGGTCGAGCGCCGGCTGAGGTAAAGTAGCCCGATGCTTTCAGTGAGCCTATCCCCTTGATCCGAGTCCGTTTCGTCCTGATCGCCGCGCTGGCCCTCGGCCATGTCTGCGCCTCCGCCGCCTCCGCCCGCCAGGCCGAACCCAGCGCCGACGAGCGCGTGTTCGCCGCCGAAATCGCCGCCGAGGGCGGCCCGCCCGAAAGCAGCGTGCTGGCCACGCTGGCGGGTGCGAAAGTGCAGCAGTCGATCCTGGATGCGATCTCGCGTCCGGCGGAAAAGACGCGCGAGTGGAAGGACTATCGTCCGATCTTCATCACCGACAAGCGCATCACCGACGGCGTCGCGTTCTATCGCGAACACCGCGATCTGCTGGACCGTGTCGGCAGCCAGTACGGCGTGCCGCCGGAAATCGTCGTCGCGATCATCGGCGTCGAGACCAGCTACGGAAAGATCACCGGCAAGTATCGCGTGCTGGATGCGCTGTACACGCTTGCATTCCACTACCCGCCGCGCGCGAAGTTCTTCCGCGGCGAGTTGAAGCGCCTGTTCCTGCTGCAGGACAAGCACTTGGCCTATCCGATCGACGAGCTGAAAGGCTCGTACGCCGGTGCGATGGGCTGGGGCCAATTCATGCCGACCAGCATCGCCAACTGGGCGGTGGACGCCGATGCCGACGGCAGCATCGACCTGTGGAATTCGCTGCCGGACATCACCGCCAGCGTCGCCAACTACTTCGTCGAGCACGGCTGGCAGACCGGCCAGGCCGTCGCCGTGCGCGCGCAGCCGGCCGCCGATGCCGAGCCGCTGAAGCCGGAGAATTCCGAGCCGGTCTATTCCTTGCAGCAGCTCGAAGCCTGGGGATACGCGCCGCTCGAGCACGTCGAGGCGACCACGCCGTCGACCCTGTTGACGCTGCAGGGCGACTCCGGGCCGGAGTACTGGATCACGCTCAAGAACTTCCACGTCATCACGCGCTACAACAAGAGTCCGATGTACGCGATGGCGGTGTGGCAGCTGTCGCAGGCGATCGCCGCCGGCGCGTCGACGCCGTGATGTGCACGCGGCACGCGCTCGCGCTTGCCGTGCTCGGCCTGGCGCTGACGGGCTGCGCGGGACGCAAGACACGACCGTCCGCGCCACCGGCGCCGTCGGCCAAGCCATCCGCATCGGCGCCGCGCCCTGCGCGGCCGACCGATGACACCTCGCGCGCGCAGTCCGATCGCTACCATCGCCGCCAGGACGGTGGCCCCGACGGGCCGCCCATCGATG
>JASLGB010000033.1 GCA_030150315.1 Dokdonella sp.
GCGTGACGGAGTGCCTGTCGTCGAGGCTTACCTGCGTCTGCCGGCTTTCTTCGCCGCCTTCTTGGCGGGCGCCTTCTTCGCCGGTGCCTTCCTGGCCGGTGCCTTCTTCACGGCAGCCTTCTTCGCGGCGGCCTTCTTGACGACGACTTTCTTCGCCGGAGCCTTCTTCACGGCTTTCTTGGCGACCTTCTTGGCGGCCGGCTTCTTCGCGGTCACCTTCTTGACGGCCTTCTTCACGGCCTTCTTCGCCGCGGCGGCCTTCTTCGCAACCGTCTTCTCGACTTTCCTGACTGCCTTCTTCGCGGCCTTCTTGTCGGCGGCGACCTTCTTCTCGACCTTCTTGACCGCCTTCTTCACGGCCTTCTTTTCCGCCGCCGCCTTCTTCGTCACGGCCTGCTTGGCCTTGGCGACGACGGCCTGCACCTTGCGCGCGGCCTGCTTCTTCGCACGAGCGGCCTTCTTCGCGACCTTCTTGGCCGTGCTCTCGACCGCCGCCTTGGCGTCGGACGCCGCAGCGCTGACGGAGTGGACCAGGGCGCCGGCCGCATCGACGACCGCACCGCCGATCTGGCTGGCGCCTTCCTTCATCGTTTCCAACGTACCGCCGGAACTGCCGCCTTCTTCGCTGTGCATGGTTTTTCCCCTCTCCTTTGCCTCGTTGTTGACTGGTTGTCTTGAGTGCGAATTGCTGGGGCACATCGTGGTCGGCGGCGCTCAGAACTTGCCGTAGTAGCCTTCCTTCAGAGCGTCGAAAAGATTGGCCGCGGTGTGCGTTTCGCCATCGTACTCGATCTCTTCGTTGCCTTTGGCCTCCACCACCGAGCCGTCCTCGAGTTCGAAGCGGTAGATGGTGTTCTCCAAATCATGCTCCTTGACCAGCACTCCTTGGAAGGCCGCCGGATTGAAGCGGAAGGTGGTGCATCCCTTCAGGCCCTGCCGGTGGGCGTAGCGGTAGATGTCCTTGAAGTCCTCGTAGGGGTAGTCGGTGGGTACGTTGGCGGTCTTGGAGATCGACGAATCGACCCACTTCTGGGCCGCGGCCTGGATGTCGACGTGCTCCTTCGGGCTGATGTCGTCGGCGGCCACGAAGTAGTCCGGCAGCCTCTGGTCCGCCTCCTGGGAGAACGGCATCGCCTTGCCGTTGATGAGTTCGCGGTAGGCGAGCAGCTCGTAGCTGTAGACCTCGACCTTCTCCTTGGTCTTGCGCCCTTCGCGGATCACGTTGCGGCTGTAGTGGTGGGCGAAGCTCGGCTCGATGCCGTTGGAGGCGTTGTTGGCCAGCGACAGGCTGATCGTGCCGGTCGGCGCGATCGAGGAATGGTGCGTGAAACGCGCACCGACCTCGGCCAGTTCGGCAACCAGTTCCGGCGCGACGCCGGCCACGCGCTGCATGTAGCGGCTGTACCTGGCGTGCAGCACGCGACCGGGAATCGTGTCGCCGACCTTCCAGCCGTCGGTGGCCATTTCCGGGCGCTTGCGCAGCATTTCGCCGGTGACGCTGAAATCCTGCGCCAGCAGCGGCGCCGGGCCTTTTTCCTTGGCCAGCGACAGCGCCACTTCCCAGCCGGCCAGCGCCATCTCGCGCGCGACGTCTTCGGTGAACTTCACCGCGTCGGCGCGACCGTAGCGCATCTTCAGCATCGTCAGCGTGGAGCCGAGGCCGAGGAAACCCATGCCATGGCGGCGCTTGCTTTCGATCTCCGCGCGCTGTTGCGGCAGCGGCAGGCCGTTGATCTCGACCACGTTGTCGAGCATGCGCGTGAACACGCGCACGACCTCGCGGTATTCGTCCCAGTCGAAGCGTGCCTTCGGGCCAAACGGATCGCGCACGAACTTGGTCAGGTTGACCGAACCGAGCAGGCAGGAACCGTAGGGCGGCAGCGGCTGCTCGCCGCAGGGATTGGTCGCGCGAATGGTTTCGCACCACCAGTTGTTGTTCATCTCGTTGACGCGGTCGATCAGGATGAAGCCCGGCTCGGCGTAGTCGTAGGTCGAGACCATGATCATGTCCCACAGATGCCGCGCGCGGACATGACCGTAGATCTTGCACGCGACCAGTCCGTCATCGCGCACGACGTAGTTGCGATGCGTGGGCCAGTCGCGCCACAGGACCTTGGTCGCGTCGGCGAGGTCGATCTCGTGCTGTTCCTTCACATGGACCGGGAACACCAGCGGCCAGTCGCCGTCGTTCTCGACCGCGTCCATGAAGCCGTCGGTGATCAGCAGCGACAGGTTGAACTGGCGCAGACGGCCATCCTCGCGCTTGGCGCGGATGAAGTCCTTGGCGTCGGGGTGGCTGATGTCGAACGTGCCCATCTGCGCGCCGCGGCGGCCGCCGGCGGACGAGACGGTGAAGCACATCTTGTCGTAGATATCCATGAACGACAGCGGCCCGGACGTGTACGCGCCGGCACCCGACACGTAGGCGCCGCGCGGGCGCAGCGTCGAGAACTCGTAACCAATGCCGCAACCGGCCTTCAGCGTGAGGCCGGCCTCGTGCACTTTTTCCAGGATGTCGTCCATCGAATCCTCGATGGTGCCCGACACGGTGCAGTTGATCGTCGAGGTCGCGGGCTTGTGCTCAAGCGCGCCGGCGTTGGACGTGATGCGCCCGGCCGGGATCGCGCCGCGGCGCAGCGCCCAGACGAAACGGTCGTACCAGTACTGCTGCTTTTCCGGCGTCGATTCGACTTCCGAAAGCGCCTTGGCGACACGCTGGTAGGTATGGTCGATGGAGGCGTCGACGTCGTCGCCCTGCTTGGACTTCAGGCGGTATTTCTTGTCCCAGATGTCCCACGACGCGGACTGCAGGGGAATCTCCAGCGCGTCACGCGCAAGCTGCTCCAGACGAACCGTGCTCATGCCTTGTTGCCTCCCTTGTATGGCCGGCTCGACGCCGGCTCTTATGGAATCCACCGACGGCGCGAGAGCCCCGTGCGATCGGAAATCGGGACGAGCGGTGCCGCCCGTCGGGTTTTGGCGTCGTCGTGCGAGCGTCGACGGTACCGCTTTCCCGCTGCAGGCCTGATCCCGTCTTCACGGGCCGCGCCCCAAAGTCTTGTAGATACCCGCGCCGATCAAACACAAGATGTTGTGGCGCGGCCTCGTAAGCTAGCGCTGGCCCCTTGCGATGTAAAGCAAAAATTTCGGTCGCACGGAGTGCACCGGCCTGCTGCCTGAACGATAGTGGCATCGACGCGCGCCGCGCCCGGAAAAGGGAAACCAGTCCGGATCCGCGCGGTCTCAACGCGACGCAACATCTTCTACAGAACGCAAAACAGGGAGCTTCCATGACACGAATCCGCCGCCTTTCCGTGCCCGCCCTGGCCCTGCCGGCCGCACTCGCTGTCGCGCTTGGCGCGGCACTGGCCTTGCATGTGCGCAGCGCGCCCGCCGCGCTGCCGGCCGTCGTCGATGGGCAGACGCTGCCGTCGCTGGCGCCGATGCTGGAGAAGGCGACCCCTGCCGTCGTCAACATCGCCTCCAAGACGCGCGTCGCGGTGCGCAACCCGTATTTCGACGACCCGATGTTCCGGCGCTTCTTCGGCGTGCCGAACATGCCGCGCGAGCGCGTGCAGCAATCGCTCGGCTCGGGCGTGATCGTCGACGCCGCCAAAAGCTACGTGCTGACCAACAACCACGTCGTCGAAGCCGCGGACGACATCTCGGTCACGATCGCCGACGGCCACACGGTGAAGGCGAAGCTGATCGGCACCGACCCGGACACCGACCTGGCCGTGCTGCAGATTCCGGCGCAAAAGCTCACCGCTCTGCCGATGGCCGACTCCTCGCAACTGCGCGTCGGCGATTTCGTGGTCGCAATCGGCGAGCCGTTCGGCCTCGGCCAGACCGTCACCTCCGGCATCGTCTCCGCTCTCGGCCGCAGCGGCCTGCGCGGTTCCGGCTACCAGAACTTCATCCAGACCGATGCCTCGATCAATCCGGGCAATTCCGGCGGCCCGTTGGTGAACCTGCGCGGCGAACTCGTCGGCATCAACTCGATGATCTATTCGCCCTCCGGCGGCAACGTCGGCATCGGCTTCGCCATTCCGTCCAATCTCGCCG
>JASLGB010000174.1 GCA_030150315.1 Dokdonella sp.
ATGGCCGACAACCTGCGCTGGTTCATGTCGCGGCTGCCGCGGGACAGCAAGGCGATTGTCTGGACCACGACGATGAGCGCGGCGCGACAGGTGCCGGCGTCTGCGCCGTCGCGCGTGCCGATGGGCGCCTCGCTGCAACGCACGTTCGGCCCGCGCATGCTGGCGATCGGCTTCAGCGCGCTGTCCGGCAGCGTGGCGGGCGCCGGTGGCGAAGCGGTTGCGTTGCCGGCGTTGCCGCAGGACGCGCTGGAGTCGCGCGCGCTGGCCGATTCGTCCGCGACCTTGCGCTATCTGGACCGGGCGCAACTCGCGCAGTTCGGCACGATCAGCGCGCGGCCGCTGGATCTGATGCGGTTGCAGTCGGCGGACTGGAGCGCGCTGCTGGACGGCTTGGTCGTGGTGCGCGACGAACAGCCGCTGGAGCGCGCGCGTCCGGGCCGGGAGCGAGAGACGCGCTGAGGTCTCCGCGCGGCCGGTTTCCGAAGGCCTTCTGGCCGAAAGCCGGAATCGCCCGCCGCGCGCAAGGCGCGGCGCCCGGCTTCAATCCCTTGCTGCGAGTCGGCTCGCGAGCCGCGGATCCGGCGGCCGGCAGGCGTTCGCCCTGCCGGCGCGCGTCAGCTCGCCGTGCGGACTTCGATGCGCCGGCGCGGCCGGCTTACTTCCACTCGTACAGCGTGAAGTACACCGGCGACACCGGGCCTTCCTTCGGGTCGCGCACGAGGCGGCCGCTGCCGTCGTCGGCGTAGAAGGTCTGTGTCGGGCCATTCGGCTGGCGGATCTTGATCATCCAGACGCGACCGTTCTGGCGGTATTCCTCGATCGTGTCGTCGCCCTGCCGGCGGCTGGTCATTTCGCTGGCAGCCACGCGCTCGGCGGTCGCGGCGCGATCGCGCGAGGCCTTGTCGCGCACAAGGCGGCTGTCCGGCTTCGGCAGCGGTGCGAGCGGATCGTCCGACAGCGAGGTGCCGGCCGCTTCGGCCGGCGTGTCGCTGGTCGCGGGGGCCTGGCTCTGCACGCCCGGATCGTCGATCGACGGCGGCGGCGGAACGTCGGCGGGAGGCGGCCGCTTGGCGGCCAGTGCGAGTGCCGGAGCGACCAGGCTCGCGGCGAGCAGGAAAGCGGCAAACGAGCGGATCTTCGGGTTCATGGCGGCATCTCGTGGAGGTGCTGGCAGCCTAGCAGAGCCATGCCGCAGCTGGGCGGAAATACAGCGCAGTGCAGCGGTCGGCGCCGGCCGGCGAGCCCTCGCGCGAAACCGGTTCAGGGCTTTGGCCCGATCTTGCGTATCAGGACGTGGATTCCGCAGGGAGAGGCCCGATGCTTCGCCGATTGCCACTTGTACTGTCCAGCCTTGCCTGCCTCGGCGCGAACGCTGCCGCCATCGCGCAGGCGATCCCGCTTGAGCGCATCGCGCCGCCGGATTCGTCGCTGCAGGTGATGCCCTGGTACAACGGCGCCATCACCAGCATCGGCAGCGTGATGTCCTGCGGCAGCAATCCGCCGATCTTCGCCACGCGCGTGATGGGCTATGCCGGTTTCAGCCATCCGCCGCCCGATTTTTCGCCGGCCCTCGGCGAGGTGTTCTACACGCATGTCGTGCTTGGCCATCCGGGCAATCCCTGCAGCGGCAGTGCGGTCGGCATCGAGCTGATCCTGCCGCGGGGCATGGAAATCGCCGACTCGGCGAACGATCCGGTGTTCTGTTTCTCGATCATTCCCAATCCCGATCGCCTGCTCGATCTCGATATCGATCCCGACTACGGCTGCCCGACCAGCTTCCCGCCGGGACTGGAGGGCTACGCGGTGAGGCCGCTGCGCGGCGGCCTCAACCACAGCGGCGCGTGGGGCATGCACATGGGCATGTGGCTGGAGATCCTGATTCCGGTGCGCGCGACGCAGGTGCAGGCCGGCAACAACCGGATTTCATGGCGCGTGAATCCCGACCTCGGCGTGGTCGGTTATCCGCAGGTGCCGGCCATCGCCAACGGCGACGTGGTCTTCCGCGACGCGATGGAGAACACCTTGCTCGACCTCGACCTGTGCACGCTGAACCCGCCGCCTCAGGGCTGCTGACGTTGCAATGGGGGTGGGCGCGCGCCAAGCTGCGGGCCCAACGTCGCCACGCACGCCCATGTCCGCTCCGCGCCTCGTCCTGATTGACGGATCCTCGTACCTGTATCGCGCCTTCCACGCGCTGCCGCCGCTGACGAACGCCGCCGGCGAACCGACCGGCGCGCTGTTTGGCGTGGTCAACATGCTGCGCTCGATCCTCAAGCAGAAGCCCGATTACGCCGCCTTCGTGCAGGACGCACCCGGGCCGACCTTCCGCGATGCGCTGTATCCCGCCTACAAGGCGACGCGGCAGGCGACGCCGGAAGACCTGATCGCGCAGATCGAGCCGATGCTGGAGATCGTCGCCGCACTCGGTTTCCCGATCCTGCGCGTCGAAGGCGTCGAGGCCGATGACGTGATCGGCACGCTGGCCCTGCGCGCGGTCGCCGAGGGCATCGACGTGACGGTTTCGACCGGCGACAAGGATTTCGCCCAGCTCGTGCGCCCCGGCATCACGCTGGTCAACACGATGAGCAACACCACCACCGACAGCGCGGCGGTGGTCGAGAAGTTCGGCGTGCGCCCGGACCAGATCATCGACTACCTGGCCCTGGTGGGCGACAGCGTGGACAACATTCCCGGTGTCGAGAAATGCGGCCCGAAGACCGCCGCCAAATGGCTGGGCGAGTACGGCAGCCTCGACCGCGTGATCGCCAACGCGGACAAGATCGGCGGCAAGATCGGCGAGAACCTGCGCCGCGCGCTGCCGCAACTGCCGCTGTCGCGCGAGCTGGCGACGATCAAGACCGATCTGGCGCTGCCCGAGGGGCCGGCCGACCTGATCCTGCGCGATCGCGACGCGGAGGCCTTGCGGCCGCTGTACCGGCGTTACGAATTCAATGCGGCGCTGAAGGAGCTGGATGCCGGCGATTCGACCCCATCGGCGGACGCGCCGGCCGGCGATGCGCTGGCGCCCGCGGCGGCGGGCGCATCGGCGCCGCGCGACAGCGAAGCCGGCAGCGATGTCGCCATCGAAGCCGAGCTCGCCGGCCCCGGCGAGTACGAACTGGTCACCACGCCGGCGCAGCTGGATGCGTGGATCGAGCGCCTGAAGACGGCCGAGCTGATCGCGTTCGACACCGAAACCACCGCGCTCGATCCGATGCAGGCCGAAATCGTCGGCCTGTCGTTCGCGGTCGAGCCGAAGCGCGCGTGCTACATCCCGATCGGCCACGACTATCCCGGCACGCCGGCGCAACTTCCGCGCGAAGCGGTACTGGAAGCGCTGAAGCCGATC
>JASLGB010000185.1 GCA_030150315.1 Dokdonella sp.
CGAACGCGCCGGCCTGCTGCATGCGCGCATCGCGCAGATGCGGCTTGCTGCGCCAGTCGCCCATCATGCTGCCGGGCAGGCCGCCGCTACGCGCGTCGTGCGTGCTGTTCGAGCCGCCGACGCCGAGGTCCAGATGCCAGCGGTCATCCTGGCCGAGTCCGGCGGCAAGGCGTGCGCCGCGCGTGTGGCGCGCCACGTTGCTGGCCATGGCCATCGGCATCATGCTGTGCGGATCCGGCGTGCGCAGCGTGTAGTTGTCCATTACATGGTCGGCGTCGTTGGAATACAGCCGCGCCTCGAACGAATCGAACGGCCCGCGCACCGGCTTGTGTTCCAGCAGCAGCGCGACGCTTTCGCGCAGGAACTTGGCGCCGTCCATGCCGCTGAATGCGTAGGCGGCGTGGCCGTCGCCCTTGCCGGCGGAAAGCTCCACGCGGGTGCGCTCGGATGGCGTCCAGCCCAAGCGTGCGTCGGCACTCCAGCGATCCCACGAGGAATGCACGCGATGGCCGTCGCCGTCGGCGTAGTCGCCGGCGCGCGTGTGGTCGATGGCAAGACCTGCGTAGACGTTGGCGTTTCCGGCGCGCAGATCCAGCGACTGATCGTTGCGACCGTGGCTGCCGCCGAGAACGCCGCCTTCGGCGGTGAAGGTCGCATCGGTGTAGCGCGGCGCTTCGCGCTCGAACAGAACGGTGCCGGCCGAGTTGCCGGCGCCGTGCAAGACGCTCTGCGGCCCCTTGATCACGCGGACGCGGTCATACAGTGCCGGCGCGACATAGGCCGTGGCCGGATCCATGCGCGAAGGGCAGCCGCCGCCCATCTGGCCGCCGTCGATGGACAGGCCAAGCCGCGAGCCGGCCATGCCGCGCAGCAGGGCATCGCCGTTGCTGCCGCCTTTGCGGATCAGGCTGAAGCCCGGAATCGTTTTCAGGAGGTCGGCGCCATCGCTGGCCGGAACCGGCTGGCGCGGTGCCTTGGGGTCGATGTCGACCATCAGCGGCGTTTCAGGCGGCGAGGCCGTGACGACGATCGGATCGAGACTGTCGGCGGCTTCGTCCGCGCGCACGTCGGGCGCCAGGCCGGCGATCGCCAGTCCGACGCAAAGGGTCAACGGGGCGCGGGCAAGCCGGCGCAGGGAAGGCGATCCGGAATGGGTCGCACGGGGGAACGTCTCACGCAGGGCGCAAGGGAACATGGAAAAACCTCGATGTCAGGCAACACGGAGCCACCGCGCAAAGGCGCGTGGCAGGCGCAGATCAAGCGGGCGCGGTGACGTGTGGCGGGCCGCGTGGTGCGGCGACGAGGCTGGCGAATGGACGCGGGGCCGGTGCGCAGGGCAGCGGTCGTGCCGGCGCGGCGGCGGGTGGTGCGGCCGGTGCGGGATGCGCAATGGCGAACACGATCGGCGCATGCGCGAACAGTTCGCAGTAATCGCAGGCATGCAGCGGGTCGTCGTCGTGGTTCGCGTGGTGGTCTTGATGCGCGCCGGCGTGGGCCGCCGCGTCGTGCTGCGCGGGAGGCGCTTCCGCCGCGGCGTGGTGCATGCCGTGATGCATGCCGTGATGGGCATCGTGCTGCTGGCCATGCTGCGCGTGCGTCGCGTCGATCGCCTCGACCAGTGCCGCCACCGGCGTGTGCGGCGCGAGCGGCGCGCGCGCGGCGTACAGCGTCTGCGACACCACCGGCGCCAGCGCGACAAGCCAGACCGCAACCAGGCCAAGCCAGGCGATGCGGCGATGCTGGAATGGTCGGCGGATCACGACGGGTCGAAAGTCCGGTTGCGTGCGGTGGCCCGCAATGGTGACAGGCTTTGCCTCACCCGACGATGCGGCGGCGCGTCGCGCGGGAGGCGGGTGCCTCGCCGCCGCATCGGAACCGGCGAGAGGCGCGACCTGACGCGGGTCAAGGCGGAGCGCGGCATGCCGGTGCACCCTGGACGCATCGACCAATGCCCGAGGTGTCGCCATGTCTCCGCACCGTGCCTGCCGTTCCGCAATCCCGCTATCGCTTGCGTTTTCCCTTGCGCTGGCCGTCTGTAACACGGCGAGCGCAGCGCCGCCGGCGAGCCACGCCCACGATCACGCACACCATGGCGCGCACGATCGCGCGGCGGCGGCCGCGACCGCACCCGCCACGCGCTGGGCGGTCGATGCCTCGCTGCGCGAAGGCATGCAGCGCGTCCGCTCGGCGCTGGACGACTTGCGTCATCACGAGATGGGTCACATGAGCGATGGCCAAGCGCAGGAGCGCGCCGGCGCGATCGAGGAGGCCGTGCAATTCATGTTCGCGCATTGCCGGCTAGCGCCCGAGCCAGACGCGGCACTGCATTCGATCCTGGTGCCGCTGTTGTCCGCGGCGCAACGCCTGAAGGCCGACTCTGCCGACAAGGCCGAGGTCGCGGCGATGCGCGATGCGATCGCAGCGTATCCCTCGCTGTTCGACGAGGCGCGCGATGCGAAGGAAGTGCCGGCGCACGACGGTCATGCGCACGACGGTCATGCGCACTGACGGCAGGCGCATCGAGCACTGCGGGGGCGCCGGACGGCTGCGTCACGCGGGCGGTTTCGAGTGCGGACGCATCGCCATGAGCGACTACATTCCGGCTTGGCAATGCATCGGCTGCGGCAAGATCGAAGCGCCGCAAACCTGCATCGGCGTGTGCCGAGACAAGAAGATCTTTCTCGTCGGCAAGGACGACCACGACGCGGCACTGGCCGAGATCCTGCGCTTGCAGGCACAACTGGACAGGGCCGCGTCGATGCTGTTGCGCTTCGAGCGCGCCATGCCACGCGAAGGCGAGTGGAAGCGTTCGTATCTCGCCTTGCAGGATCAGGCGCGCGCCGTGCGCGAGCTGCTGACCGCGGAAGCGCCTGCTGGATAGGGCAGGTTCGCGCCGCCTGCCGATCAGCCACGGGCGCCGCATGTCGTGCCGGTTGTCGAGGCAAATCGTGGCGATGGATTCCGCGTTTGCGCACGGTGGCCCGATGCCTGATCGCCTGGTCGGTCGCGCCCGCATTCCGGTGGGCGGAATTGGAAGCCGCTATGCTGGCGCGATGCGCGCCGCGACCGTGCGCGTTCCATTGCCCAAGGGAAACCCGTGCCATGAGTCCTTTGCGTTGCCTGCCTGTCCTGCTTGCTGCCGTGCTGGGTTCCGCCCCGGCGACGGCAGCGGATCTGTTCGTCGACCACGTCAACGGCTACACGCTCGATTCCGCCGGCAAGCTCCAGCGTTTCGAGGCGATGCTGGTGGACGGCGGGAAAGTCGTGGCAACCGGTGCACGCGCGGATCTGGCCAAGCGGGCCGGCGATGCCGATGTGCTCGACGGCAAGGGACGCACCTTGTTGCCGGGGCTGATCGACGCGCATGCGCACGTGATGGGGCTTGGCGTTGCCTTGCGTCAGGCCGACCTGATGCCCGCGCGCTCGCTGGACGAGGCGCTGGCGGTGGTGAAGCAGCACGCCGAGGCCGATACGGGCGCGACCTGGGTGCGCGGGCGCGGCTGGAATCAGGCGAAGTGGAAACTGGATCGTTTTCCGACCGCACGCGAGCTGGATGCCGTCGTCACCGATCGACCGGTCTGGCTCGACCGCGTCGATGGTCACGCCGGCTGGGCCAACAGCGCGGCGCTGAAGCTCGCCGGCATCGACAAGAACACCAAGGATCCGCCGGGCGGACGCATCGAGCGTGACGCCGACGGCAACCCGACCGGCGTATTCATCGACCACGCGATGGCTCTGGTCGAGGGCAAGATTCCGCCGATGGATCGGGGGCAGTCGGAGAAGGCGCTGGATGCGGCGCTGGCGGAAATGGCACGTGTCGGGCTCACCGGTGTGCACGATGCCGGCGTCGATGCCGATACCGTGGCCCTGTTCAAGCGCTACGCCGA
>JASLGB010000191.1 GCA_030150315.1 Dokdonella sp.
CGCCGTCCGCCTGCGACGAGGCGCTCGCGCGCCTGGATCGCACGCGGACGGCGGCAGCGGCTTGTGCGGCTGGCCGGGCTTGATCGTTTACGCGCAACGCTTCGCGACGGCGCGGCCGAACACGACGAGATCAAGCAGCGAGTTCGAGCCGAGGCGGTTGGCGCCGTGTACGGACACGCAAGCCGCTTCGCCGATCGAGTACAGGCCTTCGACGACGGCGTCGTTGTCGTTGCCGACCTTGCGCACGACTTCGCCATGGTAATTGGTCGGGATGCCGCCCATGTTGTAGTGGACGGTCGGGATGACCGGGATCGGTTCCTTGGTCACGTCGACGCCGGCGAAGATGCGCGCCGATTCGGAAATGCCCGGCAGCTTCTCGTGCAGAACATCGGCACCGAGATGCTGCAGGTTCAGGTGGATGTGATCCTTGTGCTCGCCGACACCGCGGCCTTCGCGGATCTCGATCGTCATCGAGCGGCTGACCACGTCGCGCGAAGCGAGATCCTTCGCGTTCGGCGCGTAGCGCTCCATGAAGCGCTCGCCCTTCGAATTGGTGAGGTAACCGCCCTCGCCGCGCGAGCCTTCGGTGATGAGGCAGCCCGAGCCATAGATGCCTGTCGGGTGGAACTGCACGAACTCCATGTCCTGCAGCGGCAAGCCGGCGCGCAGTGCCAGACCGCCGCCATCGCCCGTGCAGGTGTGCGCGGAAGTCGCACTGAAGTAGGCGCGTCCGTAGCCGCCGGTGGCCAGCACCACGCCGTGCGAGCGGAACAGATGCAGCGTTCCTTCGGACATGTCGAGCGCGAGCACGCCGCGGCAGACGCCCTCGTCATCGAAGATCAGGTCGAGCGCGAAATACTCGACGAAGAACTGCGCGTCGTGCTTGAGCGACTGCTGGTACAGCGTGTGCAGGATGGCGTGGCCGGTACGGTCGGCGGCAGCGCAGGTGCGCTGGGCGACGCCCTTGCCGTAGTCCGTGGTCATGCCGCCGAACGGGCGCTGGTAGATCTTGCCTTCGTCGGTGCGCGAGAACGGGACGCCGTAGTGCTCCAGCTCGATGATCGCGGCCGGCGCTTCCTTGCACATGTACTCGATCGCGCCATGATCGCCGAGCCAGTCGGAACCCTTGATCGTGTCGTAGAAGTGGTAGCGCCAGTCATCATGCCCCATGTTGCCGAGCGCGGCGGAGATGCCTCCCTGCGCAGCAACGGTATGCGAACGGGTCGGAAAGACCTTGGTGATGCAGGCCGTGGTGAGGCCGGTGGCGGCAAGGCCGAAGGTCGCGCGCAGTCCGGCGCCGCCGGCGCCGACGACCACGATGTCGACCTTGTGTTCCTGGATCTTGTAGCTCGAAGACATCGGTCAGTGCCCCAATGCAATGCGGATCACGGCAAGCGCACTGGCGGCGGCGCCGAGGAAACAGAGAAATTTGACGAGGATCTCGAACACGACCTTGCTGCCGGCGTTGTGGACGTAATCCTCGATCACGACCTGCAGGCCCAGTTGCGCGTGCCAGAACACCGCCAGGATGAAGCCAAGCAGCAGGACGGCATTGAGCGGCTTGGCGACCAGCGCATATGCGCCGGCGTGATCGAGGTGCACCATCTCAAGCACCATCCAGACGACCCAGAACGCCAGCAGCGCCAGCGCCACGGCAGTCAGGCGCTGCGTCATGAAATGATTCACGCCGCGCTTGGCGGAACCGTTGCCGAGCGCGCGCTTCAACGGCGTGCGGAAGTTGCTCATGCCGCCCTCCCCTGCGCAAACACGCAGATCCAGACCAGTGCTGTCAGCACGACGCTGCCGCCAATGACGAGCCAGCTGTTGCGAACGAACTGCTCCGGCCGATAGCCCCAGCCGAGGTCCTGCAGCAGATGACGGATGCCGTTGAGGAAGTGATAGGCCAGCGACCACGTCCAGCCGAGCAGAAGGAAGCTTCCGATCCACGATCCGCAGAATGCGCGGACCTTGGCGAAGGCTTCGGGGCCTGCCGCCAGCGCCATGAGAAGGCAGACGAGCAGGATCGTCCCGGCCGCCAGCGCAATGCCGGTGGCGCGGTGCAGGATCGAGGAAACCATCTGGATCTGCCATCGGTAGATCGAGAGGTGCGGCGACAAGGGGCGCGCATTGGCGGGCATGGGCTGGCTCGTGCTGACGTTGAAGGGAAGCCGCCGCGCCTCACGACGCGCGGTTGGCATCAGAAATCGATGCAGCGGCCGTTCTTTTCCCAGTCGCCGTAGCGGACTGGATCGAGTTCCGTGCCACGTCCACCCACTTCTTCGACCGGCAGCGGACCGGTGCGCACGCGATCCTGATCCGCGGTGTGTTCTTCCGCGGGCGGCTGTTTGCTGTGGTTTCGGGATTCGTTGATGGACATGGTGCAGAGCAACGGAAGGTTAACCGCGCAGGGGCGGCCTGACAACATCCGGGCATTCCGCAGCGCACCGGCACCTGTCCGCGCGATGGTAGGCTCCCTCGCCGGAACCACCTTGCAGGATGACCATGCACCCCGTCCCCGCCGACGTGCTTTTCCTGGATGGCG
>JASLGB010000317.1 GCA_030150315.1 Dokdonella sp.
GAGACCTACGGCGAGCCGGAGCCTTGCCCGGGATTGAACTATGTCGTGAACCTGCGCGAACTCGATGCGGCGACCAACAAGCCGGGAGAAATCATCGCGACGACCGAGCCGGTCGCCTGCGAACACGGTGTGAGCTACTCGGTCGATGTCGCGTTCGAGGGCGGCACGCGGTGGTTGCCGGCCGGCACCTATGTGCTGACCGCGATCGAGCCGATCGGGATGACCATGCCGTTGCTGATGCACGAGCAGCGTTTCGTCAATGGCTCGACGTGGGCCAACTGGCCGACGAATCCGAATGGAGGCTGGTCCCATCTGGAGAGCTTCGGTGCAAGCTTCGCCAGAACCCCGCAGCTGTCGTTGCTGGCGGGTGAGGAGCCGGAGCTGCCGATCTTTGTTGATGGGTTCGACGGTGGAGTGTCGCGGCCGGCCCGGTGGTATCGAACCGACAAGCCGGTGTCTCCATTGGTCCACCGACCGACGCGCAAGCCGGCGCCGACGCGCCTGGTCGATCCCGGCCTGCGTTGAGGCGCGCGCATGCGAAGCGATCGCTACCGCCAGCGCATTGCTTCGCATGCGGCCCGTGGCGAATTCGGCGCGGCACTGGCCAACCTCGATGCGTGGCGCGCGCGCGAGCCCGGACTGCTGGAGCCTGAGCTGCTGCAGGCGCGCATCGAGCACATGTTGGGCAAGGTCAGGGAGTCGAGTCGGCGCGTGCTGGCCGCCGTGCGCACGCTGGATTGCGCGCCGGAGTTGGCGCTGGATGTGGTGCAGTCGCTGCGGATCCTGGTCGAGCACGATGCCTTGATCGAGTGGGCAGCGAGCTGGCCGCATCGCGCCGGCCTCGCTCCTGCCGATCAGGCCCGCATCGCGGCCTCGCTGGAAATGGTGGGCGCCCATGCGCTTGCCGTAGAGTGGGTCGAAGGAGCGGTTTCGCGAGCGCCCGACGACGCGGTCTGTCGCGTCAACCGGGCCCTTGTGCGCAGCTATGGCGGTGACTTCGACGGTGCGCGCGAAGATGCCGAGCACGCCATCGCCAGCGCGGCCGATCCGGCGATCGCGCACTGGATCGTCAGCCGGCTGCAGCGCGCGGATGCCGGCAGCCATCACGTCGACCGTCTGCGCGCGCGCCTCGGCGAGGCCGATGCGATCGATGCGGAGTACTTGCAGTTCGCCTTGTTCAAGGAGCTGGACGACCTCGGCGACACGGCGGCGGCGTGGGCTGCGCTCGATGCCGGTTGCCGTCTGGTGCGTGCCCGCCGGCCGTACGATGCCGCTGCCACCGAGCGGCGGTTCGAGGCGTTGCGGCGCTGCTTCCCGCTGAGCGGAGCCGTCGCCGAGCCGCGTGCCGACGCGCCGCGCCCGATTTTCATCGTCGGCCTGCACCGCAGTGGAAGCACCCTGCTGGAGAGCATGCTCGCCGCGCACCCGGATGTGTGCGGCTACGGTGAATCGCAGCGACTTACCGGTGCACTCCGCTACGCCGCGAACCATCCCGGCACCGAGCTTGTTGACGAGGCACTCATCGCGGCGGCGCCATCGCTCGACTGGGCACTCGTGCGCGACCGCTTCCTCGACTGCGGGAAGCACCGCATTGGCGCGGCGCGCCATGTGACCGAGAAGTTGCCGGGCGCTTTCCATTTGATCGGCTTCATCCGCCACGCCTTGCCCGAAGCGAAGATCATCCATCTGCGCCGCGAGCCGATGGACCTGTGCTTCGCCAATCTGCGCGAGCTGTTCTCCGACTGCGTCCCGCATGCGAATGCGCAGGCCGACATCGCGCACTACCACGGCGGCTACAGCCGCTTGATGCAGCATTGGCACGCGGCCTATCCCGGTTTCGTGCTCGAGGTGTCGTACGAGACGCTGGTGCGCGACCCGCTCGCCACGTCGCGCCGCGTCTACGATTTCTGCGGGCTGGAATGGAACCCGGACGTCATCGATCCGGCGAACTGGTCGGCACGCGCGATCACTACGCTCAGCACGTTGCAGGCGCGCCAGTCGGTCAGTACGGGCAGCATCGGCCGCTGGCGGCCCTACGCGCGCCAGCTCGAACCCTTGCGCGCCGCGCTTGGACTTCCTGCCGAGCTTTGAGCCGGCCGGCGGCCGTAACTGGCCCGGATGCGACGAACATGCTTCAATGTCCGACTGAAGCGGGGGTGCCGGCGTACCGGCTGAGAGAGTCCCTTCGAACCTGATCCGGTTGATACCGGCGTAGGGAGCTTCGCGGAAGGCGCAAGCCGCCTCCGTGCTCCGCTTCGTCCCCGCCGCGCTCGCGCGGTTTCCTGACAGGACGAATGCCGATGAACGCTCTTCCTTCCGAACTGCTGCGCCAGACCGCGGAGCTGTCCGAGTCTGTCACGCGGCCGATCCCCGGCTCGCGCAAGATCCATGTGCAGGGCTCGCGGCCGGACGTGCGCGTGCCGATGCGTGAAATCGCGCTGGCCGACACGCCCTCGCTGTTTGGCGCCGAGAAGAACGCGCCGTTCACCACCTACGACACGTCGGGGCCGTATACCGATCCGGACTACCGCGTGGATCTGGCCGCCGGCTTGCCCGCCCTGCGCGCGGCGTGGATCGGCGAGCGCGCCGACAGCGAGCAGTTGGCCGATTTCACCTCGCCATTCACGCGCCGTCATGCGGTCGCGCCGGAACTGGCCGAAGTGCGTTTCCCGGACATTCCCAAGCCGCGCGTGGCGAAGTCGGGCATGAACGTGTCGCAGATGCATTACGCGCGCCGCGGCATCGTCACGCCGGAAATGGAATACGTCGCGATCCGCGAGAACCAGCGCATCGAAGCGATCCGCGAGACGCATTTGCTCAAGCAGCATCCGGGGCAGTCGTTCGGCGCCGCGATTCCGAAGCTGATCACGCCCGAATTCGTGCGCGACGAAGTCGCGCGCGGCCGCGCCATCATCCCCAACAACATCAACCACCCGGAAAGCGAACCGATGATCATCGGTCGCAACTTCCTGGTGAAGATCAACGCGAACATCGGCAACTCCGCCGTGACCAGCTCGATCGCCGAAGAAGTCGAGAAGATGGTGTGGGCGATCCGCTGGGGCGCCGACACCGTGATGGATCTTTCCACCGGCAAGCACATCCACGAGACGCGCGAGTGGATCCTGCGCAATTCGCCGGTGCCGATCGGTACCGTGCCGATCTATCAGGCGCTGGAGAAGGTCGGCGGCATCGCCGAGGACCTGACCTGGGAACTGTTCCGCGACACGCTGATCGAGCAGGCCGAGCAGTGCGTGGACTACTTCACGATCCACGCCGGCGTGCGCCTGCCGTTCGTCCCGCTGACCGCCAAGCGCGTCACCGGCATCGTCAGCCGCGGCGGTTCGATCATGGCCAAGTGGTGCCTGGCGCATCACAAGGAAAGTTTCCTCTACGAGCGCTTCGAGGAAATCTGCGAAATCATGAAGGCCTATGACGTCGCCTTCTCGCTGGGCGACGGTCTGCGCCCGGGTTCGATCGCCGATGCCAACGACGCAGCGCAGTTCGCCGAACTGGACACGCTCGGCGAACTCACGCAGACCGCGTGGAAGCACGACGTGCAGGTCATGATCGAGGGGCCGGGCCACGTGCCGATGCACCTGATCAAGGAAAACATGGAACGCCAGCTGGAGAAGTGCGGCGAGGCGCCGTTCTATACGCTCGGGCCGCTGACCACCGACATCGCGCCCGGCTACGACCACATCACCTCCGCCATCGGTGCGGCGATGATCGGCTGGTTCGGCACCGCCATGCTCTGCTACGTGACGCCGAAGGAACACCTGGGCCTGCCCAACAAGCAGGACGTGCGCGACGGCATCATCACCTACAAGCTCGCCGCGCACGCGGCGGATCTGGCCAAGGGCCATCCGGGGGCGCAGGCGCGCGACAATGCCTTGTCGAAGGCGCGCTTCGAGTTCCGCTGGCAGGACCAGTTCAACCTCGGCCTCGATCCGGAGAAAGCCAAGGAGTTCCACGACGAGACCTTGCCGAAGGAGGCGCACAAGACCGCGCATTTCTGCTCGATGTGCGGCCCGAAGTTCTGCTCGATGAAGATCACCCAGGACGTGCGCGACTACGCCGCGCAGATCGGCACCGACGAGCAGACCGCGCTGGATGCAGGCATGGCCGAGAAGGCGGCCGAGTTTCGCGAGCAGGGCGGTGAGGTGTATCGGGCCGATTGAGCGGCCGTCCGCCGCGGAAGCTGCGCCGGGCGAACGCTTGCCACGGCGTGCAGGAGGGCTTTTCCTCCCTCCTGCCGCCAGCGGATGAACGACGGGCGCGCGTGCCCGTTTCTTCCCGTTGCGCCGCGATGGCGTAGCATGCCTGCTGGCGCGGGACGTCCCGCGAATGACCGAGGAGTAAGAATCGTGAAAGCCCTCATTGTGTTCGCGGCTGTACTTGGCGCAGCATCGGCGCAGGCTGCTTCCAGCGTGCCGATGCACATCGTCGATGCGAAAGGCGTCGGTGTGGATGCCGGGTCGGTGGCTTTGTCCGATACGAAATACGGTTTGGTGCTGACGCCGTCGCTGCACGGTCTGCCGCCGGGCCTGCACGGCTTCCATGTGCATCAGAACCCGAGCTGCGAGCCGAAGGAAAAAGACGGCAAGATGGTCGCTGCACTCGGTGCGGGTGATCATCTCGACCCGGCCAAGACTGGCCGTCATGGCGAACCGTGGGGCGATGGCCACCTGGGCGACCTGCCGCCGCTGTATGTCGATGCGGATGGCAAGGCATCACAGCCGGTTCTGGCGCCGCGCTTGAAGGTTGCCGATCTGGCCGGACGCGCCTTGATGCTGCATGCCGGTGGCGACAACCACTCCGATCATCCGGCACCGCTGGGTGGTGGCGGCGGTCGCATTGCCTGTGGCGTGTTGAAGTAGCTGGCCTGCTTCCGGCGCGCGGCTGACGCGCGCCGGAGCATCGACGGCCACGCGAATGCGCGTGCCGGCGCCGGGTTGCACGGGCGCGCGGCTTCCCTTGCATGGCGTGTCGATGATATGAGTCGCGATCGACTTTTCGATTGCGAGAACTGCATGATCGTTTCCACCGATGCTCCAACGCGCGACGACGTGCGCGCCTTGCTTGAGGAGCACCTGGCCGACATCCGCCTGCTGTCGTCTGCCGAAAGTGCGCAGCACCTGGATCTCGCATCACTCGAGCAGGCGGAGGTGACGTTCTGGAGCGTGCGCGAGAACGGCCGTCTGCTGGCCTGCGGCGCGCTGCGCGAGCTGGATCCGACGCACGGCGAGATCAAGTCGATGCGCACCTCGCAGGAACAGCGCCGCCGCGGAGCCGGCCGCATAATGCTCGCGCATCTGCTGGAGCAGGCACGCGCCCGCGGCTATGAGCGCGTCAGTCTGGAGACCGGCATCGCGGCCGAGTTCGATCCCGCGCTGCGCCTGTACGAGAGCGCCGGCTTTCGTCCCTGCGGCCCGTTCGGGCCGTACGCGGACAGCGACGACAGCCGCTTCATGACCCTGCGCCTCTAGAAACTCAGGCGCTGCACCCCGCACCGAGCGGACACAAACCGCGCCCGCGACCACCGGCCGTTGCTCCATGAGGAGCCTTTGCGCGCCCAGGTTTCGCGGGTTGCCGGCAGGCGAGCGACTATCGCTTGCGGGGCGCTTGGCCGTTGGCACGAAGTGCGATGGCGCGGCGCCCGCCGGTGTTATGCCGGCCCATCACGGCAAATGTCGCCTTCGAGATGACCGGAATCCCGCGGCAGAAGTGGGCGGCAGAACGTCTTTTCAGCCAAGGCGCCGAAACCGCCCACGGCGCCATGTTCAGTCGACGTGCGGGCAGCGCGCCTATAATCGACATGCTCTATCGAGCCAAGGCTTCATCGATACACAGGGGACCAGAACCGCAAGCGACGACACTTCAATCCGAGGAGGCAGAGATGGCTGCTGCGAAACCGTTCCTTTCCGATATCAAGGCAATTCGCCGCAGGGCGCGCGAGCACATGGAGCGCGGCGCGGTGACCGCCAGTTACACACTGGACCGGGAAACCGTCCTGAAGCTGCTGAACGAAGCGCTGGCCACCGAGATCATCTGCGTGCTGCGCTACAAGTCGCACTACTACCTGGCCTCGGGCATCAATGCGAAGAGCGTGGCGGCGGAATTCCTCGAGCACGCCAACGAGGAGCAGGGCCATGCCGACCGCATCGCCGAACGTATCACCCAGCTTGACGGCAAGCCCAATTTTTCGCCGGAAGGACTCTCCTCGCGCAGCCATTCCGAGTTCGTCGCACCCGACGAACTGGCCGCGATGATCGAGGAAAACCTCGTCGCCGAGCGCATCGCGATCGACAGCTACCGCGAAATCATCAACTACGTCGGCGACAAGGACACCACGACCAAGCGCTTGCTGGAAGAAATCCTCGCCTCCGAGGAAGAGCATGCCGAGGACATGAAGACGCTGATGGAAGACTTCGGCAAGAAGGGCGAGCCGGCCAAGCCGAAGTTGAAATCGGACAGTGCCGCACGCAAGCGCTGAACGGCGGGCTGGACGCCGCTATCGGGCGCGGTCGAGAATCGTGCCCGATGGCCATTGAGAACGGACGGTAGCGGACATGCGGGCATTCGGTGCGGCAGGCGGAACGGGATCGTGGCTGCTGCGTGCGGCTTCGCTGGTACTGGCGATCTGCATCGTCCTGGTGCTGGCGCTGATGTGGTGGTGGAGCACCGAGCCGGACCAGTTCGACGTGGTCGCCACCACCCAGGTGCGTTCCGCGGCTAAGAACCAGCCGGTGGTGACCGGCAGTGTCACCACCTCGACGCTGATGACCATGGCCGAGACCCTGCTCGACAAGCGCGGCGGTTACCTCAGCAACGACAAGCTGCCGCCCGGGCTGTTCATGGACGACATTCCCAACTGGGAGTTCGGCGTGCTCACCGCCACGCGTGACCTGGCGCGCGAGATGCGCAACAAGTTCGCGCGCTCGCAGTCGCAGTCGGAGGAAGACGTCGACCTCAAGGAGGCCGACCCGTTGTTCTCCAGCCCGAACGACCGCTGGCTGCTGCCGTCGTCGGAAAGCCAGTACCGCAAGGCGATCGGTCGTCTCGACGGCTATTACACGCGGCTTGGAAAGAACGACCCGAAC
This sequence comes from Dokdonella sp., assembly GCA_030150315.1. Classification (GTDB taxonomy): domain Bacteria; phylum Pseudomonadota; class Gammaproteobacteria; order Xanthomonadales; family Rhodanobacteraceae; genus Dokdonella_A. Next base: position 7,101 of record JASLGB010000317.1, read on the forward strand.
GGCGCGCAGTTCTACCCGCGCGCGGACAATCTCGCAGATTATCTGGATCTGGTATCCGGTCGCCTCGGCAGCCTGTCGCAGCGGCTTTCGGCGAGTGCCGGGCAGTTGCTGCTGGAAGGCGATGCGCCGGTGGATGGCGCCGAGGTCACGCAGAAGTCGGCCAAGGCGCAGGTGGTGCGCACGCCGTGGACGAAGATCGACGACATCTTCTACGAGTCGCGCGGCTATACCTGGGCCTTGCTGGAGCAGCTGCGCGCGTTCGAAGTGGACTTCGGCCCGACCCTGCAGCGCAAGGGCGCCCTGGTCAGCCTGAAGCAGATCATCCGCGAACTGGAAGAGGCGCAAAAGCCGGTACGCAGCCCGATCATCCTCAACGGAACACCGTTCGGTTTCTTCGCCAATCATTCGCTGGTGATGGCCAACTACATTTCGCGCGCCAACGCCGCGGTCATCGACCTGCGCGAACTGTTGAAGCGCGGTTGATGGGCCGCTGCCGGCGCGGCCGGT
>JASLGB010000224.1 GCA_030150315.1 Dokdonella sp.
TCCGCGCCCGCGCCAGCCGTTCGCACAGGGAGGTGTGTGCATGCGGAAGGAATCCGCGCCAGCCGCTTCCGGCTTTGCCGCTGTCGGCGTCGCCGCGGCGCTGGCCATGTTGGCCGGCGCGCTGGCGGTGCATCTGCTGCCGACGCTGCCGCCGCGCTGGCTCGATGCCGCGCTGGCGGTCTGCGGCCTTGCCGCGCTGTGCTTTCCGCGCCTGCGCCTGATCGGTCTTGCGCTGCTCGGCTTCGCATGGTGTGCACTGCGTGCCGATCTTGCCCTGCAGTCGCGCCTTCCGCGCGAAGTCGAAGGGCGAGACTTCGTCGTCGTGGGCAGCATCGACGAACTGCCGCGGCAGCGCGATGACGCGACCCGTTTCGATCTTTCGATCGAGCGCGCCGAGCTGGACGGAGCTGCGTTTCCGCTCGACGGCCGCCTGCGTCTTTCCTGGTACGACGGCGCGCCGCCGGGGCTGGATGCGTGCAGCCGCTGGCGCCTGCGCGTGCGCCTGAAGCGACCGCGCGGGCTGGTCAATCCGGGCGGTTTCGATTCCGAGCGGCAATCGCTGGAACGTCGCGTCATCGCGGTCGGCTATGTGCGCGCCGCGCCCGCCAACGAACGGCTCGGCGAGCGCGGCGGCTGCGTCGATCGGCTGCGCCAGCGTCTGGCTGATGACATCGCTGCGCGCGTTTCCGATCCGCACGACGCGGCGCTGCTGCGTGCGTTCGCCATCGGCGACACGCGCGGACTGAGCGAGCGCGACTGGGAAATCGCGCGCGCCAACGGCATTCCCCACTTGATCTCGATCTCGGGATTCCATGTCGGCGTCGCCGGCCTGTTCGGCGCCCTGCTGGTCAAGCTGCTGTGGTGGCTGTGGCCACGACTTGGGCTGTTCATTGCCTTTCCCGTGGCGCAGGCAACCGCGGTGCTGGTCACCGCCACGCTGTACGGCATCCTCGCCGGTGGCAGCCTGCCGACGCTGCGCACGCTGATGATGATCGCGGTGGTGGTATTGACGCGCTGCGGTCGCCGCCGCGCCAGTGGCGCGCACTCGCTGGCGCTGGCCTTGCTGGCGATGCTGCTGCTCGATCCGCTGGCCACCTTGTCGCCGGGTTTCTGGCTGTCGTTCGTCGGTGTCGCGTTCCTGATGCTGTGCATTGCCCACGACGGCAGCGGGTTGCTCGGCTGGCTGCGCGAACTCAGTGCCGGCCAGCTGGTGATGACGGTTTCGCTGCTGCCGCTGACGGTGTGGTTCTTCGGCGAGGCGTCGCTGGTCGGTGCGCTGTCGAACCTGATCGCGGTGCCGCTGGTCAGCTTCGTGATCGTGCCGCTGTGCCTGCTCGGCTTGCTGGCCTTGCTGACCGTGCCGCTGCTGGCGCTGCCTCCGCTCACCCTTGCGGCGTGGATCAGCCATGCGCAGTGGTGGTTGTTTGAAGTCCTGTCGACATGGCCGGGAGCGCGCTGGCATCTGCCGGAAGTGGCGCCGTGGGCGCTGTTGCTGGCGATGCTGGGCGCCGCCTGGATGTTCCTGCCGCGCGGCATGCCGCTGCGGGTGCTCGGCGCGGTGCTGTTCCTGCCCTTGCTGTTCCCGCATCGGCCACCACCGGAAGAAGGCAGTTTCGAGGCGGTCGTGATCGACGTTGGGCAGGGCTTGTCGGTGCTGGTGCGCACCCGCTCGCATGCACTGCTCTACGACGCCGGCCCGCGCTATCGCTCCGGCTTCGATCTGGGCGAGGTCGCCGTGTTGCCGACATTGCGCGCGCTGGGCCTGCGCTCGCTCGACCGCCTGCTGATCAGCCACGGCGACAACGACCATGCCGGCGGCGCTGCCGCGGTGGTACGCGCCTATCCGGCCACGCAGGTCGAGTCCGGCGAGCCGGAGCGCGGCGAGGTGGCGGCAGCTGCCTGCGCTGCCGGATCGCAGTGGCGCTGGAACGGTGTCGATTTTCGCATCGTCGCACCGCCACCGGAAACATCCGCTGATGCCGCGGCGCGCAGCGGCAACGACCGATCCTGTGTGCTGCTGGTCTCCAATGCAGCCGGACGTCTGTTGTTGCCGGGCGATGCCAGTCGACGCGTCGAGCCGGCGATCGCCGACGCCGTCGGGGCCGGGCCGCCGCTGGTATTGCTGGTGCCGCACCATGGCAGCCGGACCTCCTCCAGCCCGGACTTCATCCGCGCACTGGCCCCGGAGCTGGCCGTGGTTTCGGCCGGATGGCGCAGCCGCTTCGGTCATCCGCATCCGCAGGTGGTGCAGCGGTACGCGCAGGCCGGCGTGCCGCTGGAAGGCACGGCCGAAGGCGGTGCGCTGACGATCGTGTTCGCAGCCGATGCCAGGCCGAGGCTGCAATCGCGCGAACGCGAACGCCGGCATCGATATTGGAACGAATGATTGCGCGGGAGAACACGGTCCATTTGCGTTGCGCTGTTATGATGCGCACCCGTTGCAAGGCAGTGGAGAGTGGGTTCGTGCTTGAACTACTGATGGCTGGCGGCTGGGCGATGCTGCCGATCCTTCTGAGCTCGGCGGTCGCGCTGGCGATCATCCTCGAGCGATTCTGGACGCTGCGGCACGCCGCCGTGCTTCCGCCGGGACTTGGCGCGGAAGTGCGCGAGTGGGCGCGCACGCGCAAGCTCGATCCCGAACATCTCGCGGCGCTGAGCGCCAACTCGCCGCTGGGCGCCGTGCTGGCGGCCGCGTTGTCGGTGCGCAACCGTCCGCGCGAGGTGATCAAGGAGCGCGTGGAAGACACCGGTCGCCACGTCGTGCACCGGCTGGAACGCTTCCTCGGCACGCTCGGCACGATTGCCCTGATCGGTCCGCTGCTCGGTCTGCTCGGAACCGTGTTCGGCCTGATCCGCATGTTCCTTGCGGTCATGGTCAGCGGCGTCGGCGATCCGATGAAGATGGCCGGCGGCATCGGCGAGGCGCTGGTCTGCACTGCCGCGGGCCTGTGCGTGGCAATTCCGGCGTATGTGTTCCACCGCTATTTCCGCGGCCGCGTGGACAGCCTTGCGGTCGACATCGAGCGCGAAGTCATCCTGCTCACCGACGAGCTGACCGCCTCCACCGAAACCGCGCCTGCCGCGGCGTCCTCGCGCGTCGCGCTGGCGGCCGGCTGACGGAGGCGACATGCGTATCTCCTCGGCCCGTCGCAACGACGACTTCGAGATCAACGTGATCTCGCTGATCGACGTCTTGCTGACCTTGCTGATGTTCTTCGTGCTGACCACGACCTTCGTGCAGAACGCGCGCATGCAGGTCACGCTGCCGCAGGCGGAATCGGCCGAGCATGCCGAACAGCTCGATGCGCTCGTGCTGATGATCGACCGCGACGGCCGCTATTTCGTCGACAACGAGGAAGTGCTGCGTCCCGGACTGGATTCGCTGAAGGAAGTCATCTCGCGCGTCGGCGGCGACAATCGCGCGCGACCGGTGACCTTGCGCGCCGACGCGCTGACGCCGCACCAGGCGGTCGTCACGGCGATGGATGCCCTGGGCGAGCTCGGCTTCACGCGGCTGTCGATTGCGACCACGCCGACGCAGGGCGCAGGAACGAAGTGAGCGATCGGCCCGCACAGGCCGTCTCGGGTTGGGCGATCTACAAGCGCCTGCTGGGTTACGCGCGCGGATACTGGCCGATCGCCCTGGTTGCGGTGATCGGCATGGTCATCGATGCCGCCTGCATGGGCCTGTTCGCCGGCATCATCAAGCCTATGCTGGACAAGCTGTTCCTGTCGCACGACGCCTTCTGGATCTTCTGGATGCCAATCGCGCTGGTGTCGATCTTCTTCGTGCGCAGCATCGCGATGTACGCGACCGACTACGGCACCGCCTATATCGGCCGCGGCGTGGTGCAGCAGCTGCGCCAGAAGGTGTTCGACCACTATCTGCGCCTGCCATCGTCGTTCTTCGACCGCGAATCGTCCGGGCATCTGATCGCGCGTATCACCTACACCGCCGAACAGGTCGCGCAGGCTTCGACCGATGCGGTCAAGATCGCCGTCGTCGACGGGCTCACCGTGGTCGCCCTCGTCGGCGTGATGCTGCACAACAGTGCGCTGCTTACGCTGGGCCTGTTCGTGATGGTGCCGCTGGTCGGCGTGCTGGTGATGTACGTCGGGCGCCGTTACCGGCGCATCAGCACGCGCATCCAGGGCTCGATGGGCACCGCCACCAGCGTGGTCGAGGAAGCCGTCGGCGCGCACCGCGAGGTCAAGGTCTTCGGTGGCCAGAATTACGAATCGGCGCGCTTCAACGAGGTTTCCGAACAGACGCGCCGGTTGTCCCTGAAGGTGGCCGCGACCAATGGGCTGGCCAGTTCCTTC
>JASLGB010000234.1 GCA_030150315.1 Dokdonella sp.
GGTTTCCAGACCGGCAGGCTAATGGCCGTCTGCTTCGATGCGCAACACCATGCCGCCGATCTTCGTGTCGTTGCTGAACTCGACGCTCAGTCGGCTGCCGCGGTTGGGGCTGCCGAAGTCGATTGAAAACACGCCTTGCGCGAGTTGGATATCCGGGCCGAAGTGAGTCTTCTGTGCGAGGCAGCCGATCGCCCGCGTGGCATTCGTGCCTGCAAACTCCACTGCTCCATGATCCATTAGATAGTCACACACCGCTCGGGCCGGGCCGTAGCCGCGATGGATGCAGCGTTTGGCAAAGATCGCCGGCTCCGGCTCGTCCTTGAAATGGCTGCCCCACGAGGTGTGGAAAACGACCGCGCGTTGCTCGTTAGGGCCGACCGATCTGGCGAAGTCGATGAGCGGCCTGCACAGCGGATCCTTGGCGACGGAAAGTGCTGCGCAGCCGTTCAGCGTGCCGATGAACGAGAGAACGGCCGCGACCGGAATGACACCAAGCCGCCGCGGCGCGGTCATGAACTTCGTCCGCCGGGTTGCGGGGCCCGCGCACTGGCCTGCTGGCCGCGTTGCTCGGAAAGGTCTGCGGGAAGCCTCGCGGGTGGGAGCGAGGCCTTGATAGGTGTAGCGGTTTTCGTCCGGTGCGACGATGGCCCGTTCACTCCGTCGGCGGCAACACGTTGGCGACTTCGGTCAGGGTGGTCACGCCGCGCGCGACCTGCGCGGCGGCGGATGCGCGCAGCGGCTGCATGCCTTCGGCGAGCGCCGTCGCGGTGAGTTTGGCCAGATCCATGTCGGGCTGGATCTGCGCGCGGATCGCCGGCGACAGGCGCAACATCTCGTAGATGCCGGTGCGGCCGAGGAAGCCGGTCTTGCGGCATTCCAGGCAGCCTTTTGGGCCGTAGATCCGTGCCGGTGGCGCGATCGCGCAGCGATGCGTCAGCGCCGCCCACGCCTGCACGTCGAGTTTGGTTTCGACCTTGCAGTGCGGGCACAAGGTGCGTACCAGGCGTTGCGCGACGATGCCGGTCAGCGTCGATTGCAGCAGATAGTTCGGCACGCCCAGATCGAGCAGCCGGGTCAGTGCGCTGGGCGCGTCGTTGGTGTGCAGCGTGGACAGCACGAGATGGCCGGTCAGCGAGGCCTGCACCGCCATCTGCGCGGTTTCGAGGTCGCGGATTTCGCCGACCATGATGATGTCCGGGTCCTGCCGCATCAGCGTGCGCACACCGGCCGCGAAATCGAGATCGATCGCGTTGTGCACCTGCATCTGGTTGAACTCGGGGCTGACCATTTCGATCGGGTCTTCCACCGTGCAAACGTTCAGGTCCGGCGTGGCCAGCACCTTCAGTGTCGAGTACAGGGTCGTGGTCTTGCCCGAGCCGGTCGGCCCGGTGACCAGCACGATGCCGTGCGGGCGGTCGACGAAGCTGCGCCAGGTGGCTTCTTCCTCGGGGGTGAAGCCGAGCTGGCGGAACTCCTTGACCACGATGTCCGGGTCGAAGATGCGCATGACGATCTTTTCGCCGAACGCGGTCGGCATCGACGACAGACGCAGTTCCACCTCGCGGCCGCCCTGCGAGCGCGTCTTGATGCGGCCATCCTGCGGGCGGCGCTTTTCGGCCACGTCCATGCGGCCGAGGATCTTGATGCGCGAGGTCACCGCGGTCATCACCGGCGTCGGCAACTCGAACACCTTGTGCATGACGCCGTCGATGCGGAAACGGATCGGGCTGGAATCGCGGCGCGGTTCGAGATGGATGTCCGACGCGCGCTGCTCGAACGCGTATTGCAGCAGCCAGTCCACGATGTGCACGACATGGCGGTCGTCGACGCCGACGTCGCCGGCCTTGCCGAGCTCGACGAGCTGCTCGAAGTTGAGGATGCCGCTACCGACCTGCCCGTCCTTGGCGTCCTTCGCGCGCTGGATCGAGCGCTGCACGCTCCACCATTCGGCGAGGTAGCGGTTGACGTCGAGCGGGCTGGCGACGACGCGCTGGATGTCCTTGCGCAGGATGTGGCCGAGGTCGGCGACCCAGCGCGTGTCGAACGGCTCGCTCGAGGCGAACACGACCTGCATGTCCGTGACCGCGACCGGCAGGATCCGGTAACGCTGCGCGTAGGCGTGGCTGACCACCTGCGTGACCGCGGCGACGTCGATCTTCATCGGATCGATCTTGAGATACGGCAAACCGGCGCGCTCGGCGAGCCATTGCGTGAGCACTTCCAGACTCAACGGCTTGTCGGCATGACGCTGGTCGGGGAGTTTCAAGTTGGCGACGAGCACGAGCGGATGCAGCTCGGTGCGGCCGCGCGCGGTGCGCACGTCGTTGCGCACGCGCTTGGCGTCGCCGTCGGTGATCACGCCGTCGGCGACGAGCGCGGCGAGGGTTTCGTCGAGGTCGAGCCGGCGGTGCAGGCCGAGCGTCGGAGCGGCATTCGTTGCGAGCGGGCTGGCGCCGGTCATCACGGTCAATGCATCAGGGGCATCGCCGTTATACTACCGCGCTTTTCCCCCGCGACTTTGTGAGCCGGCGCATGTCGGGACCGACCTTCCAGGACGTGATCCAGCGCCTCAATACATATTGGGCGGCGCAGGGCTGCGCGCTGATCCAGCCCCTCGACACCGAGGTGGGCGCGGGCACGTTCCATCCGGCGACGTTCCTGCGCGCACTGGGTCCTGAACCGTGGACGGCGGCCTATGTACAGCCCTCGCGGAGACCGACCGACG
>JASLGB010000273.1 GCA_030150315.1 Dokdonella sp.
GGTCTGCGGCGTGGCCGGACTGATCGTGCCGTTGCCGACCACGCTCGGCGTGACCACGCGCGTATCCGGCGCAAAGGTTGCCGTGACTGCGCAATCGGCGGTGACCGCGCCGGTCGTGTAGCTGGTTCCGCTCAGGGTTCCGCCACAGCCGGTGACGCTGGCGATGCGATGGTTGGCGGCGGCGGCCAGCGTGAAGGTCACGGTGTCGCCGTGGTTGACGGTCTGCGGGGTGGCCGGGCTGATCGTGCCGTTGCCGACCACGCTTGGCGTGACCACGCGCGTATCCGGCGCAAAGGTTGCCGTGACCGCGCAATCGGCGGTGACCGCGCCGGTGGTGTAGCTGGTGCCGCTCAGGGTGCCGCCACAGCCGGTGACGCTGGCGATGTGATGGTTGGCGGCGGCGGCCAGCGTGAAGGTCACGGTGTCGCCGTGGTTGACGGTCTGCGGCGTGGCCGGACTGATCGTGCCGTTGCCGACCACGCTCGGCGTGACCACGCGCGTATCCGGCGCAAAGGTTGCCGTGACCGCGCAATCGGCGGTGACCGCGCCGGTGGTGTAGCTGGTGCCGGTCAGGGTGCCGCCACAGCCGGTGACGCTGGCGATGTGATGGTTGGCGGCGGCGGCCAGCGTGAAGGTCACCGTGTCGCCGTGGATGACGGTCTGCGGCGTAGCCGGGCTGATCGTGCCGTTGCCGACAACGCTCGGCGTGACGACAGGGTTGGCAATCGTGGCATCAAACGTCGCCTCGACCGTGCATGCGGCGATGAACGGAGCGGTGATGTAGTCTGACCCCACGAGTGTGCCCCCGCAGCCGGAAATGCTGGTGAGCGAATTGCCAGGTTGCGGCGCTACGGCGAAGGTCAGTACCTGCTCCCAGGTGGCGGTTACCGGGCCAGCCGGGCTCAGACTGCCATTGCCGGTGACGAGCGTATTGACGGTAAAGCTCTCGCAATCGGCAGGGACGTCGAAGGCTTGCGTCTGGTCCTCGCGCGAAGTGGCTGTCCCGCTGCTGGCGCTGAGGCCGAGACCGCGGCGAGCAAACGCGTGCCAGATGAGGCAGCGATTGTCGGGATAGTTGCTGTCCGCCAGACCCAGCGCCGTATTGGCCGCGAGAATGTTGTCGCGTGATTTCACGAAAGTCGGGTTGCAGCCGCCGGTGCGCAGGCCTTCGGTGACCAGTTTCATGGCCATGCCGTTGCCGCCCAGACCGGACTTGATATCCCAGTTCACGCCGTGCTGGTCCATCAGCTTGCAGCTCATGTCCCACAGCATCGTTGCCCACACCGAGCCGACGCCGTGCGGCACGGTCTGCTGCGGATCGGCAATGTCGGCGAACGTGAACGGATTGACCGACATGTCCGGCGAATACGGGTAGCGGCGGATGCCGGGGCCGGTGGGATCCTGGAACGAGGCATAGGTGCCGATGCCGCGCGGCAGCGAACACACGTTCTGGTTGAGGGTAAACATCAGTCCGTAGAAGTCGCTCCAGCCTTCTCCGGCGACTTCGTCGTTGCTGAGGCAGCTGAGCGTGGTGCGACCGGCGAGGCGGTTGGAGATGCCGTGCGCGTACTCGTGCACGATGATGCCGGCATCGAAGTCGCTGTCACGGTCCGGGCGGGCACTGCCGGCCGGTACCAGATTCAGGTCCACCGGGCCGGAAGCCATTGCGTCAATGATGGCCTGCGCTTGCGATTGGCCGATGAATACCGACGGGATGGTCACCGTGTGACCCTCGGTGCCTTCTCCCATTGCAATGGTCTGGTCGCCCGCATTGTTGAACACGATGGCGCCGATCGCGCCATTTTGTTCGGCATAGGCAACCTTGCGCTGGAACTCGCAGCTGCCGCGACGAACCATCGCGATCTTGCCGGCCACGGCGGCAGCGTTGGCGTAGGGCGTTTCGCAGCCCTCGGCACCGGCCGCGCCACCGCTGTCGACGACCACGGCGACGCCCGGAAACGGGCCGCTCATGGGGGTGCCGAATGCCGCCACGGCGGCATCGTAGGTTGCGGTGAATGGCGATATCACTTCGACCGCGCCCGGCGCGCTCCAGCGATACATCTGCATGCGCGGCTTGCCGAGGAGGGTCTGATAGATGACGTTTTCGGGAACCGGCAGGAAGTTCGCGTTGTTCAGATTGGGTGTGGCCAGCGTGGCGCCGTCCAGCGCGTCAGCGGCAACATCGTCGTTGTTTCTCGGACTGCTGTTGGCTGCGACGAAGTTGCGGCGCTGGAAGTTGCCCGCGGCCTCGTTGAAGCCGTAGTGGAACATCACGTCATGGATCAGGTTGTTCCAGTAGAACAGGTTGACCGTGGCCGCCTGCGCGTTGCCGACATCGTGCGGTTGGGCCGCCGGGTTCCAGGCGTAGTCGAATGTCAGCGTGCTCGTGCCGGCATCCCAGACGCCGGCCGGGCGCGTGCTGGCGTTGTTGGCGGAAGCAAAGTCGTACTGCGCGAACACGTTGTTTCCGCGCGTGTCGGAGTATTCCGGCTGGCCCGCGGCGGGCGTCGCGCGTGTGTCGTGCCAGCCGGTGCGCGATGCGACGTCGTCACTCGGGTTGAAGATCAGTCCATGCGTGGCGCCGGGCGTTTCCGGGCTCTCATAAGGCTGCGCGAATACGCGATAGGTCGAGTTGTGGCCGCTGTAGTTCGGTGCGAAGCCGTTGCCGCGGGCGTCGAAATCCACCGCGTTGGTGCTGCCGAGGATGTCGCCGTTGCTGGCGTCGACGCGGATTTCGAGAACCTGCTGGTCGATGTCGTAACGGTTCACCAGCACGCGCCAGGCCAGGCGCAGTTCGTTGTTGGACTCTTCGTAGACGAGGTCGACGCCGATGTCCTTTCCGCCGGTGATCTCGCCACCGCTGAACAATTGCAGCGAGGCCGGTGCGCCGGCGAAAGCGGCGGCCGGGCGCGCCTTCACGCCGTCATGGGAAACCCCCAAATGGCTGGCCACCGATCGCACGGCGTAGGCCGCGTCGAGGATGGGCACGCGGTGCGCCGCGCGACTTGCCACGCGCGTGACGAAATCATTGCTCGCCGCCAGCACGCGGCCATCCGGCAGCACGTTGACCTTGGCCATGCCCATGCGTACCGGAATGCCGTCGATGGTCTGCTGGAACTGGACGTGGGTCACGCCCGTCAGCGGGCTGACGCTGCTGTCCTCGAGGTGGAACTGCAGGTCTTCCGAGGCAAGGCCGCGGCGTCCGCCGTCCTCGCGCAGGAAACGCGTGGCGATGTCGTCGGGATGATCCGAGCTGGGCGCCGTGAGCATGAGTGCAGGGCCTTGGGCGAAAGCCCAGGCCGGCGCCAACGCCAAGGCGCAGAAAAAGGCACTCTTGCGAAGAGTGTTCAGTCCGAACATGAAGCCCCCTGTGTGTACGTTGTCAGTCCTGCGCCAACGCAATCCCCTGCGTGCGCATGCGGGAACGCAATCGGCCGAAAACGACAATGGCCCGCACTGCGTTGGTGGAGTGTAGTGTCGACCCGGCGGAAATGTCAGGCGTCTCGGCCGTGCGTCGAGCGAAGCGGGAAAACGCGGTGCAGACAGGTGTCGGCAGGCATGCGGCAACCTCCCTTGCGGGAAGTGGCCGGAAATCCGTGGAGTCCTTGGCGACGGGACGGCGGCTCGCGCGCCCCGTTCCGGGTTACTTGGCCGCGATGTCCTGGCTGCACACGAAGCGGATCGCATCGAGGCGCGGCGCGGCGCCGGCGAGTGCGGCGCGCAGGGCTTCCTGCTCCTCCGCTACGGCCGTGATTTCTTCCTCGCGCACGGAGGGATTGACCTTGGCCAGCGCAGCCAGTCGGGCTTGTGCGGCGCCGAGTTCCTGCTCGACCGCGGTCAGCGCGCTGCCGATCTCGCTGGCCGCCATCCGGCGCGCCTCGGTCTCGCAGGCGGCGAGCATCGGCGGCACCAGCTTGGCCAGCAATGGCCGATAGCGACCGGCATCGAGCGGCTGTTCCTTGGCACGGGCAAGGCTGGCCGGGTCGGGCGCGTAGTCGTTGCGCATCGTCAGGCGCGTGTCGACCACGACGCGCAGCGGCAGCGGCGGCAGGAAGCGACCGACATGGAGGCGGCGGTCGGCGACGCAATCGAGCACGAACACGCATTCGAGCAGGGCCGTGCGCAGCGGCAGCGCGTGGTCGACCAGCATGCTGGCATTGCCTTGCTCGCTTTCCAGCAGCAGGTCGAGCGCGCCGAGCACGAGCGGATGATCGAGCCGCAGCAGGGGCAGTTCCTCGCGTGCAAGCGCGGTGGCGCGATCGAAGGTGACCTGTTGCGGGCCGTCCTTGAGGCCGGGAAAACCGTCGGTGCTGAGGTATTCCGGGTCGAGCACGCAGGTGCGCGGGCCGGTTTCCTCGCTGTCGATGCCAAATTGCTCGAACAGCGTCAGCACGAATTCGTCGCTGGCGCTGTCCTCGTCCTGCGCGCGCATGGCCTGGGCCAGATGCTGCTCGCGTGCCTGGCGCTCGCTGGCCAATTCCAGCAGGCGGTCGCGGCCGGCGTTGACGAGCTCGGACAGTTCCCGATGGGTTGCCGCGGTTTCGGCAATC
>JASLGB010000362.1 GCA_030150315.1 Dokdonella sp.
ACGCCATGCGCACGAAATACGCCAGCGGCAACAGCAGCAGAACCTGCCGTCCATCGCAGACCAGCAAGGCCGCGCAAACCGCGAAGGCCAGCGCCACCGCGGCGAGCGTTACCTGGTTCGCGGTGACGCCAAGGCGGGCCAGCCCGCGCACGAGCGGCCTCAAAAAACTTTGGAAAGCGGGCTTGAGTTGGTAGATGCTCGGCATCGGCGGTTCCTTCAATCCAACGGCGGACGTTAGCAGAAGGTGCCGGTTTCGCCGCTTCGGCGGGCGCAGGCGATGAGCCACGATCCATCGTGGCGATCCGCCTCCGCGCCCTCGCTTCGACGCGACGCCGGATTCATGCCTCCCGGGAAGCATCAACCCGATGCCGACCGCACCGCGCCCTCGCCTTTCGCGCCAGCCGATGAGCGACTTCCATGGCGTTCGGCATGAGCTCATGCCCTGCGGAGAGCACGAAGGAAAAAGCGCTGGCCACTCGCCGCCGCGCAAGGACCGTCCTGAGCGCTTGCGGCCATTGCGGGGGCTTGTTTGGCCACCCTGGGCAGCATTGCGACTTGGCGGGACGCGGCGCGACCGTTAGATTGCGTTGCTTTCCGTTGCCGCCCTGCCCGATGTCCGACGCCCGCCGCTGGTTTGACCTGCCCTCGCCATTCGCCATGAAGCGCGGAGGGGAACTCGTGGACGCGCGACTCGCGTATGAAACCTGGGGCACGCTCGCGCCCGACCGCAGCAACGCGATCCTGATTCTGACCGGCCTGTCGCCCAGCGCGCATGTCGCGTCCAATGCCGATGACCCATCGCCCGGCTGGTGGGAAGACATGGTCGGCCCCGGCCAGTACATCGACACCGATCGCTGGTTCGTCATCTGCGTCAACACGCTCGGCTCGTGCAAAGGATCGACCGGGCCGGCCGATACCAATCCCGCCACCGGTGAGCCGTATCGCCTCGATTTCCCGGAGCTGACACTGGAAGACGCCGCCAACGCGGCTCGCGAGCTGGTGCGCGGGCTGGGCATCGAGCGCCTCGCCTGCCTGCTCGGCAATTCGATGGGCGGCATGACGGCGCTGGCGTACCTGATCGCGCATTCCGGCAGCGTGCGCAACCACATCAGCATCTCCACCGCGCCACAGGCGCAGCCGTTCGCCATCGCAATCCGCTCGCTGCAACGCGAGGCGATACGCCTCGACCCGAACTGGAACGGCGGCCACTACGACGACGAACGCTATCCCGAAGCCGGCATGTCCATCGCGCGCAAGCTCGGCGTCATCACCTATCGATCCGCGATGGAATGGGTCGGGCGCTTTGCGCGCATTCGGCTCGATGCCGACCAGCGCGACGACGATCCGTTCGGATTCGAATTCCAGGTGGAGTCGTACCTCGCCGGTCATGCGCATCGGTTCGTGCGCGGCTTCGACCCGAACTGCTATCTCTACCTTTCGCGCGCCAGCGACTGGTTCGACATCGGCGAGTACGCGCCGGAGTCGTCGACGGCTCCGGCGGTCGATGCCGCACTGGGCCGCATCGCGCTGGAGCGTGCGCTGGTGATCGGCGTCGAAACCGACATCCTGTTTCCGCTGACGCAGCAGCAGCAGATCGCCGAAGGCCTGCGCCGCGGCGGTGCCGAAGTGGATTTCGTGGCGCTCGACAGCCCGCAAGGGCACGACGCGTTCCTCGTCGACATCCCGCGTTTCGGAGCGGCGATCGCACGCTTTCTGTCGGCACTGTAGAATCGATGGTCATGAGTTCATGCCCGCCCTGCATGAACCCCGCTGCCTTCGGATTCCGCCATGCCCACACTCGAATTCCCCGGCGCGCGCCGCCTCGTTGAAGAAATCGACCGTGCCGTCGCGCAAGGCGAGGAAGCCGCCATCACCGACTCCCTGCGCAACGCCCTGTGCCGGATGATTCGCGACAAGAGCGTGCGCCTGCCGGACTGCGTGTTCGAGCGCGCCTCCGACCATTACGCACGGCGCGAGCTGTACCGCAGCAAGGAGCACGGCTACAGCGTCATCGCGATGACTTGGGGCCCCGGCCAGGGAACGCCGATCCACGATCATTCCGGCATGTGGTGCGTCGAAGGCGTGTGGGAAGGATTTCTCGAAGTCACGCCTTACGAGTTGATGGAAACACGCGACGACCGCTATCGCTTCGAGTCGCGCGGCACGATGAATGCGGGCCCCGGCTCCGCGGGCAGCCTGATTCCCCCGCACGAATACCACACCATTCGCAATCCCAGCGAAGACGCCATTGCCGTGTCGCTGCACATCTACCGAGGTGCGATGAATGCGTGCTCGGTATTCCAGCTCTCCGGCGGCGACGCTACCGGCGCGGACTGGTATGTGCGTGACGAGCGCGTGCTCTCCCTCGACCAGACCCACTGACCGATTGCGCCCGGCGCCAAATTTGGTTCGCTGCTCCCGGTGCGCTGATTCTTTTGCACCGGTCCCGACGGACTGATCCCGATGCGAGGATCGTGTCGCACTGATTCGACCCTGCCCGCACATTCGACATACAACAAGACCATCATCGGCAATCGTCCGAACAAATGCGCCTTCTCCTGACGGAAAACCCAATGGAAGCTGAGTGAAAATTCCGTTGTTCATCGCGGATTTCAGCCAGCTCCTTATGGTTGGTCGTGTCGCACATTCTTGGCTCGCAGCCGATGCGACGGAAAATTCCAACCTAGG